>CAZPJO010000082.1:0-9200 GCA_964586895.1 uncultured Roseicyclus sp. | reverse complement strand
GGCAAGGCCGTCCTGCTCGTGTCGGTGGAACTCGACGAAATCATGGGCCTGTCGGACCGCATCGCCGTCATGTTCGACGGCGTGATCTCCGGCGAACGCCTGCCGTCCGAGACCAACGAAGGCGATCTTGGCCTTCTGATGGCGGGCCTCGATGAAACCCGGGGGGCCGCGTGAACCATGGATAAGATGCCGAAATGGGCCGACGTCCTCCTGATCCCCCTGATCTCGGTCGTGCTCGCGTTGATCGTGTCCGGGGCCGTCGTGGCACTCATCGGCGAAAACCCCTTCCGCGCCATGCAGATCATGGTCAACGGCGCGTTCGGCTCGGCCTATGGCTGGGGCTATACGCTGTTCTACACCACCAATTTCATCTTCACCGGCCTCGCCGTTGCCATCGCCTTTCATGCGCGGCTCTTCAACATCGGCGGCGAGGGGCAGGCCTATGTCGCGGGCATCGGCGCGGCCATCGCCTGCCTTCTGATCCCCTGGCCGCATTGGTCCCTTGCCCTGCTCGCCACCACGATCCTGACCGGGCTTTTCGGGGCCGCATGGGCCGCGATCCCCGCCTATCTGCAAGCCAAACGCGGCAGCCATATCGTGATCACCACGATCATGTTCAACTTCATCGCCGCCTCGCTGATGATCTATGTTCTCAACAACATCTTCACGATCCCCGGCTCGGCTGAAACCGCCTCCGTCCGCTTCCCCGAGGCGACGCATCTGCCCAATGCGGGCGAATTCGCGGGTTTCCTCGGCTTCCGCACCTCAACGCCGCTCAACGTCAGCTTCTTCATCGCCCTGCTCGCCGCCTTCGGCCTGTGGCTCCTGATCTGGCGCACGCGTCTGGGCTATGAAATCCGCGCCTTCGGGCATTCGGAAACCGCCGCCGTCTATGCCGGGATCAACCCGGTCAAGATCACCATGGTTGCCATGCTCATCTCGGGCGCTTTGGCGGGCATGATGGCGATCAACGCGGTGCAGGGTGAAAGCGAGCAGCTCCGCCTCGATTTCGTCGCGGGCGCGGGCTTTGTCGGCATCGCCGTGGCGCTCATGGGCCGCTCGCATCCGCTTGGCGTCTGCCTCGCCGCCCTGCTGTTCGGCATGCTCTACCAGGGCGGCGCAGAGCTTGCCTTCGAGATGCCCGCCGTCAGCCGTGAGATGATCCTCGTGATCCAGGCGCTTGTGATCCTGTTCACCGGTGCGCTCGACAACATGGTCCGCATGCCGGTGGAAAAGCTGTTCCTGTCCCTGCGGCGGGGAGAGTCATGATCGACACGCTCCTGCCCTTCCTGCCCGCCTTTGCCGTCGCCTGGGGCATCCTTTTTGTCGGTGCCTCCTCGCCCGGCCCCGCCGTCGCGATGCTCATGGGCCTCTCGCTGGGTCAGGGGCGCAGCGCCGCGCTCATCGCCTGCGCGGGCATCGCGCTTGGCTCGGCCACGATCAATATCCTCACGATCCTCGGCGTCGGCCTCATCCTGAGCCAGGCCGCCTGGGCCATGATGGCGCTCAAACTCGCGGGCTCCGCCTACCTCGCCTACCTTGCCTATGGCGCGTTCAAAAAGGCGATCCACCCGCCCGCCATCGCCGCCCAAACACTCACCCGCCAAACCACGCCCGCGCTCTTCGCCAAGGGCTACCTGCTGCAAGTGACCAACCCCAAGGCCATCGCCTTCTGGCTGGCCATCGCCGCCGTGGGCGCCACGGCCAATGCGCCGCTTTGGGTCATCGCGCTTTTCGTGATCTCCTGCGCCGCGCTCAGCTTCGCGTGCCACGCCGCCTGGGCGCTTGCGCTGTCGGCCACACCCGTTCGCGCGGCCTATATCCGCATGCGTGCCTATGTCGAAGGGGCGCTTGGCGCGGTCTTTGCCTTCGCCGCGTTCAAACTCGCCACGTCGAGGATCTGAGCCCATGGATTTCATGACAATCCTGCAACTCTCCGACAGCTCGCTGCGCCTCGCGACGCCGCTTCTGCTGGCCTGCCTCGCGGGGCTGTTTTCGGAACGCGCGGGCATTTTCGACATCGGGCTCGAAGGCAAGATACTCGCCGCCGCCTTCTTTTCGGCCGCCTTCGCCTTCACCTCCGGCAGCGTGCTTGTGGGCCTCTCGGTCGGCATCCTCGCCTCCGTCCTGCTCAGCCTCCTGCACGGCGTCGCCTCCATCACCTTCCGGGGCAACCAACTGATCTCCGGCGTCGCGATCAACTTCCTCGCCGCAGGCCTCACCGTCGTCATCGCCCAAACCTGGTTCTCCCAGGGCGGCCGCACGCCCGCCCTGACCGGTGACGCGCGGTTCTCCGAAATCGTCCTGCCCGGTGCCGCCTCGCGCATCCGCGACATCGCCCAACAAGACCCGGCGATGCAGATCTACTCCGAACTGATCTCCGGCCATTCCATCCTCGTCTACATCGCGCTTCTGATCGTGCCGCTGACCTGGTGGATCCTCTACCGCACCCGCTTCGGCCTGCGCCTGCGCGCGGTGGGCGAAAACCCCGCCGCCGTCGACACCGCCGGCATTTCCGTCGTCGGCCTGCGCTACGCCGCCGTCGCCATCTGCGGCGTGCTCTGCGGCCTCGCGGGGGCCTATCTCGCCACCGGCCTTTCGGCAGGCTTCGTCAAGGACATGAGCGCGGGCCGTGGCTTCATCGCACTCGCCGCCCTCATCTTCGCCAAATGGCGCCCGTGGGAGGCGCTTGGCGCCTGCTTGCTGTTCGGTTTCCTCGACGCCGTCGGCAACCGGTTCCAGAACATCGAACTGCTCACCTTCCTCAGCCTCGCGTTCCTCTTCGTGGTGCTCATCGGGGCCATCATGCTGATCCTGCGCGGGATCGCCCTGCTGCGCGGCACCGGCACCCTCCGCGCCCTCTCGACCCCCGCCATCACGCTTGTGATCGGCCTCGTCTTCGCCATCGGCCTGCCGTCCCTCGACCCGGATCAACCCCTCACCGCAACGCTGAACGCCATCGTCCTGCCGGTGCAATTCATGCAGGCGCTGCCCTACATCCTGACGGTTGTGATCCTCGCAGGCTTCGTCGGCCGCGCCATCCCCCCCCGCGCGGGCGGCGAGCCCTACGTCAAGGAACGCTGACCCGACCCCACGCTCACCGCATCGCCCGCCCCCCGGCCTCTTTGCTTGGCAAAATACCTTGGGGGGGCCATCGGGCGACGGGGGCCGCGCCCCTCACCGGAACCAGAAATCCCAACCCCGCTGATAGGCGGCCACCAACGGATGCCCCTGGATCGTGTTCACCGCCACGTCACCCGCGGGCAATTGATCCTGTCCGAACGCCTGCGCGCCCTCCCACACCTGCGCGTTCAAGAACCGCAAATCCTCCGGTAACTCCGGCACCCTTGCCGCATCGGGCACACCGGGTCCTGCCATCACGAAACCCCAATTCCCGAAACTCGGCAGATAGATCTGATAGGGCAACGTCCCCAACCCTGCCCCCGGCGCGACCGGGTTGCGCGTGCCCGCCAGCGTCGCCTCGATGATCCAGAACGCCTCCGCCGCAAAGGTCGGCGATCCCGCCTGCGTCACCAAAAGGCCAAATCCCGACAACCGCTCCATCAGCAGCGCGTAGAATTCCACCGAATAAAGCTTGCTCAAGGCGATGCTCTTGGGGTCCGGCAGATCGGCGATGATCACATCGAACACCGCATCGCCATGCCCCTCCGCCGCCCAGACCCAGGCATCGGTGTTCACCACCTCGACCCTCGGGTCCAACAACGCCCCCCCGTTCAACGCCACCAGATCCGGGGCCGTCGCAAACAATTCCGTCACCCTCGGATCCAGATCCACCAAAACGACCCGCTCGACCCCCTCGTGGCGCAGCACCTCGCGCACAGCCATCCCGTCACCACCGCCGAGGATCAACACGCTGCGCACATCCGGCACCAGCCCCAGCGCAGGATGCACCAGCGCCTCGTGGTAGCGATGCTCATCAAGGCTGTCGAACTGGATCGCATGGTCGAGGAACAGGCGATAGCGCTCGTCGAACCGGGTGATCACGATGCTCTGATAACTCGTCGTCTCCGAAAAGATCACCTCGTCCTGAAACAGCCGCGCGTCGACCGCAGACACCATGCGCTCACTCATTGCAAATGCGAGGAGCGAAGCGAGGAGGAATCCCCCCCACGCAAGCCACATGCCCGCCCCGAACCGGTCGCGAAACACGTAAAGCGACACGCCCGCCACCAGAAGGTTCAGCGTCCCGAACGCAACCGATGCCGACATCAGCGGCAGGTTCGGCACGATCAAAAGCGGAAACGCAAGGCTCGCCGCCAGCGCGCCGATGTAATCCGCCGTCAGGACATTCTCGAACCGAAACTCCGCCGCGCCGATCTCTTTCATCACGCGGCTGATCAACGGGATCTCCATCCCCGACAACACCCCGATCGCGATCAGCCCGCCATAAAGCGGCAAGCCCACCGCGCCGTAAATCGCATAGGCGAAAAACAACACCGGCCCCAGCGCGCCGCCGATCACGCCCAAAGCGATCTGCGCGCGCACGAACCCGCCCAACGCATCGCCCACGAACCGCGACGCCCAGGCGCCCACGCCCATCGCACTCAGGAACACGCCGATCACGAACGAGAACTGGCGGATCGAATCCCCCAGCAGGTAGCTCGATATCGTTGCCGCGATCAGCTCATAGATCAGCCCCGCAACCGCCACCACAAACGTCGCCGCCAAAAGCCACGCAACCTTGGGGGTCAGCTCCGGCTTGGACACCGGCGCATCGGGCGCGCTCAAGACAGGATGACTGCCGCGATGATGATCGACATGGACAGGAACACCGACCCGATCAAAACCGCCAGTGACGTGTTCTGATCCTCTTCGATTTCCTTGATGATCGGGAATGGCGTCAGGATGTCGATCACCTTGTAGGCGACGTAAAGCAACACCATGCCCACAAAGCTGTAAAACAGCATCGAGATGAATTCACTCAGGATGATACCTTCGAACATGCGCGAGAGTCTCCTATTCCAGAAAAGCTGTTCATTTGATCCGGCCGAAGAAGGCGAACCCGCCCCCTCCGCCGCTGGGTGACCCGGTTCGGATCGATTGCGTCGAGGCGGCCAGGTCGCGGCTTTCGCGCCCGACGCCGTAGTAACTGAGGTAGCTGGCCCCCAAAAGCGCCACGACCGCGCCACCGATGATGATCAATCGAACTGGCGTCATGTCATTCCTCGTCTGTCCAATCGGACCCGGCAAAGCGGCGCTTGTCGTGCATCGCACGCCGACCCGACACGAACAGCCATCCCAACCCCGCGATCCCGGCCAGAACGAACATCCACAACGCCGTCGGTTTGCCCTCGCTCACCCGCACGCCCAGTGTGAAACTCTGCGCTGCATTGCCGCCCTCGGCCCGCTCCAGCCGCAGGCGATGCGGCCCGGTGGTTTCGGGCCGGAACTGGAACGACGCATTGCGCGAGCCTTCGGTCCAACTGCCATCACTGTCGCGCCCGGAATAATACGAAATCGCGCGCTGCGCCGCGACCACAGGCGCCCCGTCCGGCCCCAGCACTTCAACCGCGAACACGCCCCAGGCGTTTTGCAGGTCACTCTCCAACCGCACCCGCGACAACTGGCTGGGGTTGCTCACCTCGAATTCGAAACTCTCCGGCAATTGGCTCAACGTCATGCGCGGCGTCTCAAGCACTGTGCGCCCCGCCATCATCCAAAACACCAGACCCAGCGCAATCGCCGCCAAAGCCGTGCCCGCAAAGACCTTGCGCAGCAGGCCTTCCTCCGCCATCGGCGTGTAGGGCTCCAACGGGTGCCGCTCGGCCCGGCCCAGCGCGCCCGCGTCGAACCCCATGTCGCGCGCCAGCGCCTCGCGGTCCATCAACCGCGTCATCTCCACCTCGCGCTCGCGCGTCGAGCGCACCAGCGACAGCATCGCATCGGGGCCAAGCAGGCTCACCACCTGTTTTTTCTCGCCCAATTGCGGCACCCAGTTGAACTCACCCTCCATGAATTCGATCTGCGTCACCGAGGTCTCGTAATATTTGTAACTCACACCCCCATGCGCACGGCGCGGCGGCGTCTCGGCGCGCTCAACCGTCGCCGGGCTCAACCAATGGCCCATGTTGAAATCGCGCACCTTCCGCGTGAAGGTCACATGCCCGTTCTCGACGTTCAGCCAAAGATACCCATGCGTCGGCGAAAACACCTGATGCTCCACCCACCGCCAGGTCCGCCCGGCATAGCGCTCCACCATGCCCAACGTACCGATCACCGTGAAATCGACGCCCTCGTATTTCAACGTCATCCCGATGGTGATCGGGCTCGCCGGATGATCCCGCTTCCCGATGCTGTCGAGCACCTTGTAATTGTCCTGGCTGTCGAGGACCGCGCCGCAATACCCGCAGACATGGCTTTGCACCCGCCCACCGCCCAGAACCGACAATCCGGCCCCGCATTGCGTGCAATTGATCGACCCAAGGCCCTGCGCCGCCGTCATGCCACCCGCGCCCCGTCGCGCCGCTCGACCTTCAACGAGAACGGATCAAGCCATTCGCCATCGCTCCAACTCTGCCCCCCGTCCCAGAATTCCCCCGAAAGGATCTGCCCCGACGGCCCCGACGCGTTGACGAAATAATGTTCGTCGCCCACCTGGATCATCTCGGGAAACTGCCCGCGCACTGCGATGCACCGCGCCGTATCACCCTCGGTCACGGTATAATCCCGGCCCTGAAACGTGATGGTCTCGCCGACCCTCGGCGGATCGCTGCGCTTTGGCCCCTCGGCGCCGTGGAACGGATATTGCACCGCTACATCGCCTTCATCGACCGACACCCACGCCCCCGCGCCCCGGTCGTTCTCGACCCAGAACTCGTCCCATGTCCCGCGCCCGTAATCATACCGCGCATGCCCCACAACAAGGCATGTCTGCCCGCCGATGACCACGCCGTCACCGACCGCCAACAGCATCGGATACTCATGCATATCGCCATTCTCGCCGATCGGATTTATCGCCGCCCCGTCGCGGAACAACGTCGTCCCACAGGACGGGCAATCGAACATCCGCGTGGATTTGCGAAGCGCATCGAAGCCGTAACCGCAGTTCGGACAAGTGACGGGGCTGTCGGGCATTATGTCGATGAAGTCCGCAAGGATTGGCCTGTCGTTTGGGGCCAACCTATCCGCTCCGCGCCGCCCCCGTAAAGGCCCCGCCGCCCGATGTGGCCGCCTATCCCAACACCTCGTCCACCGCCGCGCGCGCCGCCGCCACGATCGTGTCGGCCTCCGCCCGGCTCAGGCACAAAGGCGGCGAAAACCCGATGGTGTCCGATTGCGGCATCGCCCGCGCGATCACCCCGCGCCGGCCCATCGCGGCCACCACCTGCGGCACGATCTTGTCGGCCGGGTCAAAGGCCTCCCGCGTGCCCGGCACCTTCACCAACTCGACCGCGCTCAACATACCCGCCCCGCGCACCTCGCCCAGATGCGGATGATCCGCCATCGCTTCGCGCAATCCCTGCGTCAGATACGGGCCAATCTCGCCCGCATGCGCCACCAGCCCCAGCTCATCGAGAAGCCTCAGGTTCGCAACCCCCGCCGCCGCGCCGATGGGATGCGCCGAATAGGTCCAGCCATGGCCCATCGGCCCGTTCTCGTCGGTGCCCCGCGCCAATACATCCCACACCCGGTCGTGCACGATGGACCCCGACAACGGCGCATAGGCACTCGTCAAACCCTTGGCGATGGTGATGAAATCCGGCTCGATCCCGTAAACCGGCGATCCGAACATCGACCCCAACCGCCCGAACCCGGTGATCACCTCATCGACCACCAACAGGATATCGTGGCGCTTCAGGATCGGCTGGATTGCCGCCCAATACCCCTGAGGCGGCGGCACGATGCCGCCCGTGCCCATCACCGGCTCGGCCACGAAGGCGGCAATGGTGTCGGCCCCTTCCTGCGCGATCAACGCTTCAAGGTCGGCCACACATTGTGCCACGAAGTCCGCCTCGCTCTGGGTCTCGTCCGCGCGCTGGAAATAATACGGTGCGGTGGTGTGGTGCACCATATCGAAGGGAAGGTCGAACTTGCGATGGAACAGGCTCAGGCCCGTCAACGACCCGCTCATCAACCCCGACCCATGATACCCGCGCCATCGGCTGATGATCTTCTTCTTCTCGGGCCGCCCGAGGATGTTGTTGTAATACCAGACCAGCTTGATGTTGGTCTCGTTCGCATCCGACCCGCCCTGCCCGAAATAGACCCGGTTGAACCCCTCGGGCGCGCGATCCGCAACCATCTTCGACAACGTGACCGAGGCCTCCGTGCCATGCCCGACATAGGAATGGTAATAGGCCAGCTCGCGCGCCTGCGCCGCGATGGCCTCGGCCACCTCCTGCCGCCCATAGCCGATGTTGACGCAAAACAGCCCCGCAAACGCGTCCAGCATGCGGTTGCCGTCGCGGTCGACGATATGACAGCCCTCCGCGCTCTGGATGATCCGCCCCGGTGCCTCGCCCCGCGCATGCTGCCCCAGATGCGTGGAGGGATGGAAAAAATGCGCCCGGTCCCATTGGTCGAGTTGGTCGTTGGTCAGCATCCTGAAACCCCTCCATTTGGCGCATTCGTGCCGCTACGCTATCAAGGCTGCACCAATGCACAAGCCACCGCGCGCACCGGACGCAGACACGCCGCACGATCCATGCTGCGCCCCCCACGCTCCAACCAATCGCCAGGGCCATGAAACCTACGACACCCAAACCCACGACAATCGCCGGGTATCACGCCGCGCAGGCCCCGCCGGACCGCGCCATCTGCGACACGCTGCACGACATTATCTGCGCCGCCCTGCCCGACGCCCAGCCCCGCATGTGGCACGCCCATCCGGTCTGGTTCCTCGCGGACAATCCCGTCACCGGATACAGCAAGCTGAAAACCTGCATCCGCCTGATGTTCTGGTCCGGGCAAACCTTCCCCAGTGACGGGCTGACCCCCTCGGGCACCTTCAAGGCCGCCGAAGCCCGCTTCACCGACGCCCAGCAGATCGACACAGACCTGCTTCACCTCTGGCTCCGCGACGCGCGCGATATCCAGTGGGATTACAAGAACATCGTGAAAAACAAAGGCCGCCTCAACCGCCTGAAATGAATCCCCGCGCAGCCATCCCGCATCCCGCGCGCGCGCGCCCCTTTCATCTTGCCAAAAAAACCTCGGGGGGACGCGTGGTTTTCCTGAAC
>CAZPJO010000081.1:7759-9201 GCA_964586895.1 uncultured Roseicyclus sp. | reverse complement strand
GGGTGGATCGATTCTGTCGTATCGGGATGGGCGGATGCAGGTCGGGCCGGAAAGTGCGGGCGCCAACCCCGGACCGGCGGCGTACCGGCGTGGCGGGCCGCTGCCCGTGACGGATTGCAACGTTTTGTTGGGCAAGTTGCAGCCCGCGCATTTTCCGGCCGTTTTTGGGCCGGATGGGGACGCGCCGCTTGATGCGGATGTCGTGCGCGCGAAGTTTGACGCGCTTCGCGCCGAGATTGGCACTGAGAAAAGCGTTGAGGAACTGGCCGAGGGGTTCTTGCGGATTGCCGTGGAAAACATGGCCAATGCGATCAAGAAGATCTCGGTGCAGCGCGGCTATGACGTGACGGGCTATACGTTGAATTGCTTTGGCGGGGCGGGGGGGCAGCATGCGTGCCTGGTGGCCGATGCCCTTGGAATGGAACGCATCTTCATCCATCCCTTCGCGGGCGTGTTGTCGGCCTTCGGCATGGGGCTGGCCGATATCCGCGCCATGAAGGAACGCCAATTGGGCGCGGCGATTGCCGAAGATGCGCGCGCGGACATGGCCGCATTGGCGGATCTCGCGCGCGCGGAGGTTGCCGGGCAGGGCATGGCCGAGGATCAGATCGAGATCATCGCGACCGCCCATATCCGCCCGCGCGGCGCGCAGCAAACGCTGGAGGTGCCGTTTGGCGATGCGGCGCGGATGACGGCCGATTTCGTCGAGGCGCATCAACAACGCTTCGGCTTTGCGCCGGACACGTCGGACCTTTTGCTTGATGTTCTGGTGGCCGAAGCGGTGGGCAAGACGGGCGAGGGCGTGTCGATGCCCGACCCCAAGGGCCAAGGCGCCGCGCCGGTCGATGTGCGGCTTCACACGGGCGGCGAGTGGCGTGACGTGGCGCTTGTGGACCGCGCGACGCTGAGGGTTGGCGATCATGTTGACGGGCCCGCGATCCTGACGGAACCGACGGGCACAAATATGATAGAAGAAGATTGGCGCGCGACCTGTGTTGCGGGTGGCAATCTTCTACTGGAACGTGTCGTGCCGCTTGAACGGGCCGAGGCGATTGGCACGGCAGTTGATCCGGTGATGTTGGAAGTGTTCAACAACCTGTTCATGTCCATCGCGGAGCAGATGGGGGCGACGCTTCAAAACACCGCCTATTCGGTCAACATCAAGGAAAGGCTCGACTTTTCCTGCGCGATCTTCGACCAGAACGGGGATCTGGTGGCCAATGCGCCGCATGTGCCGGTGCATCTGGGTTCGATGTCGGAAAGCGTGCGCACCATTTTGCGGGCGAACGCGGGCAAGATCCGGCCCGGCGACGTATTCATGATGAACAACCCGTTCAACGGCGGCACGCATCTGCCCGATGTGACGGTGATCGCCCCCGTTTTCGACGAGGACGGTCAGACCATCATCTACACCGTCGCCTCACGCGGGCATCACGCCGATA
>CAZPJO010000081.1:0-7749 GCA_964586895.1 uncultured Roseicyclus sp. | reverse complement strand
CGCCAGCCGATGCCGGGGCAGGCGGTATTTTCCGGCGGCAAGACGCCCGGATCGGCCCCGCCGGATAGTCGGGTGATCACCGAGGAGGGCGTTGTCATCGACAATTTCCGGCTGGTGGACCAAGGCACGTTACGAGATGCGGAAACCCGTGCACTTCTCGCCTCGGGCGAGTATCCGTGCCGCAACATCGAAGAGAACATGGCCGATCTTGCCGCGCAAATCGCCGCGAATGCGACTGGCGTGGCGGAACTGTCCAAGATCACGCGGCAATTCGGGCTTGAGACGATCCACGCCTATATGGGCCATGTGCAGGACAATGCCGAGGAAAGCGTGCGCCGTGTGCTCGATGTCCTCAAAGACAGCGCCTTTACCTACCCGCTCGACGACGGGGCGCAGGTCAAGGTGGCGATCACGGTTGACCGGGACGCGCGAGAGGCGACGCTTGATTTCACGGGGACCTCTGCGCAATCCGAATTCAACTACAACGCGCCGCTGGCGATCTGCCGTGCCGTGGTTCTTTATGTTTTCCGGACACTTGTGGGCAGTGACATTCCGATGAACGAGGGCTGCCTGAAGCCTCTTAACCTGATTGTGCCGGAGGGCAGCATGATCAACCCGGCCTATCCGGCTGCGGTCATTTCGGGCAATACCGAGGTCAGCCAGGCCATCGCCGACACGCTTTACGGCGCGCTTGGCGTGATCGCGGGCAGTCAGGGCACGATGAACAATTTCGTCTATGGCAACGACCGGTTCCAGAATTACGAGACGATTTGTGGCGGGACTGGCGCAGGCGATGGGTTCCACGGCACATCGGCCGTGCATTCGCACATGACCAACACCCGCATGACCGACCCCGAAGTGCTGGAAACCCGCTTTCCGGTTCTTGTCGAAGAATTCTCGATCCGCAAAGGCTCTGCCGGTGTTGGTAAATGGCGCGGTGGCGAAGGGATCACCCGGCGCTTGCGGTTCAACGAGGCGACGATTGTGACCACGCTGACCTCGCACAGAATTGTGGCACCGCACGGGATTGCCGGCGGCGGGTCAGGGGGTGTCGGGGTAAACGAAGTGCATCGCGCCAACGGGGCAGTCGACCGCTTGCAGGGCAACGATCAGGCGGATTTGCAGCCGGGCGATAGCTTTGTGATGCATACGCCGGGCGGCGGCGGCTATGGCGTGCCCTGACGATCCATATTGCGCAAGGCGCGCATGGTCCGAAACTCCGCCTGCTCCGGTTCGGCCGCCAGCAGCGGTCGGCTTTCATGCTGCTGGAAATAGGCGCGGCGTTCGAGGCGGTTGAGTTCGCGCTTGACCAGTTCGACCTGAAACAACAGCCGGTCCTTTGACGTCTTCAACGTCTGTAACGAGGCCCTGATGCCGCGGCCATCGGGGTCGTCGATCACCCCCGGCATTTCATTGAGTGTGGCGATGTTGACGGCCGGCATAAGGACCCAATCAAGCGCGTCGCGGTACACCTGACTGGTCAGGGCTTCGAGCGGATAGCTGAACCCGTCGTCGCTTTTGAGGGCGCGGTGCGGGTTGCCGACAATTGCCGCGAATCGCACAAGCGCGCGGGCGGGCTGATCGCCATGATGCGAATACAGCACCCGAAGCTGGCGCAGCGACAAACCGGGCAAGGCGATCTCTTCGTCGGGATTGGAGAACACGCCATCTGCGTGGTTTTCCCGGAACGCGCCAAGAACTTCGGTCAGGCGATCGCTGATCTGCTGACAAAACACGTCTTCGAGCGATTTTTCGGTGGAAAAGGTGATGCGATGGCGGTGTTCAGGCTTGGAAATCACAACCGCCACAGGAACCCATGGCGCATCTTCGGATGCGTGGGACAGGGTAATTGAAAGCCCGTTGTTGAAATGATTGTCGGACAACACGGAACCCCCGCTGATACAACTATAGGTAACAATTAGAACGGTCTATTTAAGAAACCGTTAATTGTAGGCAAATTGTCGGGATCATTCGGGAGTGTCCGGCGCACGAGCCGGACTGCGCATGTTCATTCATGGGTTGAGGCATCGATCAGGGTCGCAACGACACCGAGCACATCATCGGTCTGGTTGCGAAACGGCGTCACGGTCAGCCGCTTGTCCACGCCTTCGACCGCGAAGTGCAGCACACGTTCCGCACGCATCTTGAACACCTCGTTGCACACGGCGGCCAGGTTCGCGCAGTTTTCCGGCAGGGTGCATTGCGACAGGTGCACGCCGGTGGGCGGCAGGTCGGTGATGTTGAATTGCGTCATTGCCGTTTGCGAGGCGCGCCGCACGATCAGCGCCTGATCGATGACCAGAACCGGGAAAGGGACCACTTCGAGCGTGGCGACCAATTCAGTCGAAACACGTTGCAACTCGGCGGAATTGACCTGCAATTCTTCGTTGACGGTGATCAGTTCCTCGTTGGTTGACTGAAGCTCTTCGTTGGATGTTTCAAGCTCTTCGTTGGTGGCCTGAAGCTCTTCGTTGGTCGATTGCATCTCTTCGTTGATGGATTGCAATTCTTCGTTGGAGGTCTGCAATTCCTCGACCGTCTGTTGCAGGGCCTCGCGCGTCTGGCCGACTTCAAGCTCCATCTGGCGGATATAGGCGAGCTGTTCATCCTTGGAGAGGTTGTCGATGTTTTCGACCTGCGGTTCCTTTTCGCGGGTCTCGATCGCGACCAGGACATGGTCCTCGCCGTAATCCACGCTGGGTAGCGGGTAGCACACAGCGCGGACTTCGTTGAAATCCTCGCCCTCAAGGCTTTGCCAGCGCCCGGCGCGGCGGGCCTTGTTCTTGAGCGATGTCGCGCACAGGCCCGCGATCTCGTCGCGCAGGGGTTTGCGCAAGTTGCGCACCCCGATCCACAGCGGCGCGTTTTCGGTCATCTGGGTGAAGGCCGAGATATCGCCGATGATGCGCACCATTTCGCCGCCGCGCGTGACGATGAAGCCGTTTGCGGCCACGACGCGGGCCAACGCGTCGAACGTGCCGTGGGTGTCGCGGGGCACGGGCGGCTGTTCGCGGCGGGGCAGGTTGGGTGTAGGGGTCCAGCGCCCGTATGCACTGCCGCCGAGCTCGAAGCTTGGAACCGTGCTTTGGCCCATTCGGCGCTTGGAATAGATCTTTTCGCTGCCTGACCGGGTCTCGAACAGGGTTTCCATGTTGCCGACGGTCTCGGACGTGCCCAAAAACAGCAGGCCCTGATGGTTCAGGGCGTAGTGCATACGGTGCAGCACACGGTTTTGCAATGCGGTGTTGAAGTAGATCAACACATTGCGAATGCTGACGAAATCGAGGTTCAGGAACGGCGGATCGTGGAAGATGTTATGCAGCGAGAACAGGGTGATCGCGTTGAGGTCCGGCACCACTTCAATCCGTCCGTCATGGATTGTGAAGTAGGTTTCGAGCAGATCGTCGGGGATGTCGGTCGCGGCGGCGATTGGATAGACGCCGCGCCGCGCCACGTCCAACGCGCGATCGTCGATGTCGGTGGCAAAGATCTGCACGCGGGCCTTGCGCAGATTGTCGAGCCCGCCCATGGCCTCGGCCAGCATGATGGCGATGGAATAGACCTCTTCGCCGGTGGCGCAACCCGCCACCCAAAGGCGCAAATGCCCAACATCCTTGTCCTTGACCATGCGTTCGAATTCGCCGCGCAGCTGGTCAAATTGGCTCTTGTCGCGGAAGAACCGCGTGACCGAGATCAGCAGGTCGCGAAACAGGGCGTCGACCTCGGTGACGGAGTTTCGGCAAAACGACACGTAATCATCGTAATCATTGATATCGATCGCGGCCATCCGCCGGTTGATACGCCGGGTGACGGTGGCTTCCTTGTAGTCGCGGAAGTCGACGGAGGTGCGCGCCAGAAGGATCTGGAAAATGTCCGACAGCTTGCTGGGGCGATCATTGATGTGGCGCAATTGGTCGAAATTGCGCGGCTGCGCGAGGATTTTGGTCAGGTGCTGCCCGATTTGCTCGGGCGAGAGGGTCAGGTCAATGCACCCGGTCTCGGCCGCCGAGGCGGGCATGCCATCGTATTTCGCCGTGGTGATGTCTTGAGCGATGGTGATGCCACCGGCCTCGCGGATTGCTTTGACCCCGTAGCTTCCGTCGCTGCCGGTGCCCGACAGGACAATGCCCACGGTGCGTTCACCGACCTCTTCGGCGATGGATTTGAAAAGCCGGTCTGCGGAGGGTTTGGGCGAGGCGGTATGACCGCTTGGTTCGACCAATTGCAGCATGCCGTCTTTGAGCACCACGTCCGAATTCGGCGGCGTGATGAAGATCGTGTTGGCCACGGGTTTCGTGGACCCGTCCAGTTCCACCACCGGCAACGGCGTCTCGCGCGAGATCAGGGTGGTCAGAAGGCTCTTGTGCGTGGGCGACATGTGCTGCGCGAGCACATAGACCGCATTCGCATCGGGCGGCAGGTTCTGCACCAGTGATGACGCCGCCTCCAACCCGCCTGCCGAAGACCCGATCCCGACAAAGTAGAGAGAGGCATCCAGACTGTACTTTTCAACTGTGTTGTCTTCGGTCCCGTCCATGCGGCGTCTCCTTAAGAATGCGCATAAGGGGCGCGGATCGATATGGGAGACGTTAGTGAGCCGGTGAGGCACACACAACGGCCCGAAAGCAGGATTATGTGGCCCATGGGATGCAGGTCACCAACAGGGCTAGGTCATTTTGGCCACACTCAGCGCGCCTCGAACGAAAGCGACCCGGTCAGGCGCTGTGGCCCCAGCGCGCGCATCTCCACGATCAGCGCGCCATCAGCGCCCGGCGCGAAGGCCACGCCCTGTCCGTCGGGTGAGGACAGGTCCACGCGGGTCTCCGACGCGGTGCCTTCGACCGCAAGCGTTGCGTCCTGCGTGCCGGAAAACACCACCTGTCCCGACGCCGCGCCGCCGGCAATCGCGACCCGCCATTGCCCCTCAAACCGCCCCTGCACCGTGGCGCAGCCAAGCGTGCCGGTCCAATCGCTGTCGGTGGCGGCCTGTGCCTCCAGCGTGCAACGGATCCGCAATTGCGCCCCATCCGGCGCAGTCAGGCGCGCGTTCGTGCGCCACTCGCCCGACATCCAAGCGGGCAATTCGGCAGCCGCGGGCATCGCAAACAGCGCCAACGCGGCGCTCAGGATCATCTTTTTCATCGTTTCACCACTCGGATCAGGGACGGCAGAAATCCTAGATCAACAATCAGCGCCATCCAGAGCGCGAAGATCACAAATCCGCCAAATATCGGAAGGCTCGCCGTCGCGCTGATCACCGTCGCCAGGAATCCAAGCGACATGATCAGGGTCGAGGCCACCATCGGCGGGCCCGCATGGGCCAGCGCCTCGGCCACCCGCGCATCCGCGTCACCCGCTGACAAGCGCCAGCGGTTGAGGAAATGGATCGTGTCATCCACCGCAATCCCGAAGGCCACCGTCAGGGCAAACGCCACGGTCATCGTCATCCCGCTTCCGCTCAGGACCAGCGCCGCCTCGATCGCCATCATCGGCAGCGCGCTGACCCCCGTGGCGAGCAATGCCAACACCAGTGAACGTTGCGAGATCGCCACCACCACAAGGATCGCGGTCAGCGCGATGTAAAAGCTCAACCGCATGCTGGCGACCGTCTCGGGCACGACTTCATGGGACAACAGGGATTGCCCGGCCAATTCCGTGACCTCTGCCAACCCGTCTTGCGCCAAAGCCGATGAAATATCTGCCAGTTCCGCGCCGAACCGCTCCGGCGCCGTGCCAAGCGGCAGCAGCATGGGCATCGCTACGGCCATCCCGTCGCGCGACTGGAACCGGTCTGGGATCTGCGGCGCGCCTTCTGCCGCTTGGGCCGTGTTGCTGAGCGCGATTTGCCCCACGGATGCCAACCGCGCGGCATCGGCCTGCGACAGGCCCGGCGTGCCGTCGGTGTCCTCGACCACCACAAACAACGACGCCGATCCAAGGCCCTCGGCCTCCATATACAACAGATCCTGCCCCAGCGGGCTGATGTCGCGGACATGCTCCGAAAGCGAAAAACTGGGCTCTGCGCGGTTCAACGTCGGCAAAAGCGCAAGCGCCACCAACGCCCCGAGGGCCACCGTCATCATCGGGCGCCGCAACCCGGCCCGCGCCGGTTTCAGGGCCATGCCGAAGCGGCGCATCTCCGGCAGATCTTCGGCACCCAAAACCTGCGCCATCACCGGGAAAATCAATCGCACCGCCGCAAAGCCGCAGCCCACCGCCACCGGCCCCCATATGGCCAGGCCGATCAACGCTTCGGTGCCCACGATCGCAAAACTGCCCATGGCCAGCGCCGAGGTCAGCGATGTCATGAACGCCGCCGGCATCACCTCGCGGATCGCGCGGCGAAGGCCCATGCCGCGCTCGCGGCTGGCGTATAAAAGGGGCAGCGTATCCGCGAAGGCCAGCACCATGATCAGGGTCGGCAAGGTCGCAAGCCAAGGGTCAAGCGACCGCCCGACCCATCCCAAAAGCCCGGTGAACCAGATCACGCCGCACACCGCCGGGACCGCGCACATGATGATCCCCCGGATCGAGCGGACCATCCACCACCCCGCCAGGATGCAGATCAACACCGCCAGAGGCGTCACCACCGCTTGGTCGCGGATCAGGCTTTCCGAAATCTGCCGCTCCACCGCCTGCTGGCCGACCGCGCGGACCACAAGGGGGGTGGCATCTGCGGCCAGTTCGGGCAGCATTTCGGCAATCGCGCCCGGCGCCACGCCGGTCTCGGCGATCACATGCACCAGTGCTGCGCTGCGATCTTGCGCCACCAGCGCCTCCGCCCCCGGGCCCGAGGCCCGCAACGCCGCGAACCGTTCCGGCAAAGGGGCGTCCGGATTGGCCAGGATCAGGGGCGTCGTGACCCCCTCGGCCGGGATCGAGAACAGGCTGACCACTTCGGCCACGCCGTCGGCGAATTGCAGATCAAGGATCAGCGTCTCCAGCGCCTCGAACGCCTCCGCCCCGGCCAGATCGTCGGTGCGGATCAGCAACGCCTCGTCCGACAGGCCCAGGTCAAAGCGGTCCTGAAACCGGACGTAATCCAGAAACCCCTGGCTGTTGCCTTCCAACGCGCCCACCACATCGGCATCCACGTCCAGATCGCGCGCGCCCCAGATTGCGACACAGGTCACCACCACGGCCAATGCGGCGGCGATCCAGACCCGCCAATGCGGGGTGGGGGGTGCGCTTGTCTCGCTCATGCCTCGGGTCCATTGCGTCCGTTTTTGGGGTCTTGCACGGATCAGGCATCTTTGCACCACCGCTTGGGGGAAGAACATAAGGCATCGCCCGCCGATGGCGAGGCGAGGCAAGATCGGGGCAGGGTCGGGCCAGGGTCGGCGCGTAGGGGTGATTGAATTCTTCTATTGATTGATTGCAAGGCGATTGCCAAACCTTGCCCATGATCAACAAACTCGAAATGTTCATTGCCGTGGCCCGCGAAGGCCATTTTGGCCGCGCCGCCGAAAGCCTTGGCCTGACGCAACCCACGCTGTCGACCGGCATCAAGCAGCTTGAAGAAAATCTTGGCGTGCAGCTGATTTTCCGCGGCTCCCGCTATGGCGGGCTGACGCCCGAGGGGCAGCGCGCGCTGGTTTGGGCGCGCCAATTGGTCAGCGATGCCCGGACTTTCCGGCAAGAGATGCGGACCGCGCGCCATGGCCTCAGCGGGATCGTGCGGCTGGCGGTCATTCCCACCGCGCTGACCTGGGCCGCGCATTTGTCGGCGCGGTTTTCGCAGAACCATCC
>CAZPJO010000080.1:0-9212 GCA_964586895.1 uncultured Roseicyclus sp. | reverse complement strand
AGAGGATCCCACGATCCTCGACCGGATCGGCAGGGGCCTGTGCGTGATCATCGATCCCATCGATGGCACCTGGAACTATGCCAACGGTCTGTCGGTGTTCGGCGTGATCGTGGCCGTTGTGTCCCGGGGGCGCACGATCTGGGGTATGCTTTATGATCCGATCCATGACGATTGGATTGCCGCGCGCACGGGGCAGGGCGCGTGGTTCTGCGCCCCGGGTCGCGCGCCGCGCGCCGTGCAGATGGGGCAGGCCGTGGCCCCGGATCGCATGACCGGCCTGATCGTCAGCTCGCAATTCCCCGTCAATGATCAGGTGCGCATCGCCCAGACCCTGCCGCGCTTTCACCGCGTCACCAACCTCATGTGCTCGTGCCACGAATATCGTCTTCTGGCGCAGGGCGGTGTCGATTTCTGCCTCAACGCCCATCTCAACCCGTGGGATCACGCTGCTGGTGCGTTGATCGTGCAAGAGGCCGGTGGCGTCGCACGGCTTCTGGGTGGCACGGCCTATGATCCGACCCTGCGCAAAGGTCGCCTGCTTTTGGCCAAGTCCGAGGCGTCGTGGGAGGCGCTTGCAGCTATCTACAGTTTCATCGACCGCTAGCTCCGCTGTCGCTTTGGCCAAACTTGGACCCGTCTACAAACCTTAAGAAACTGTAAGCTTTTCTAAATAAATTAAAACAAAACAACGACTTATGCTCACTTATCAACTTGATAAGTTGGGTCGCTCTGCCCGTTTTGAACCCGGTAAAGTGATCTCTTCCCCTGAGATAAGCTGTTTCACCACCGCCCCACACCTCCTACACTCGCGACCCGACCCTTGGACTGCCACGGCGCGAATGACGACAATTCTCCGAAACCTCTTCCCATCGCAGGCGGAACGCGAAATCCGCGCAGCCTTGCCCGAGCTCTGGCCACGGCTCTGGCGTTATGGGCTTACACTGACCCGCGACCGGGCCGAGGCCGAGGATCTGGCACAAGAGGCCGTCGCGCAGGCCCTGTCCAAAACCGCGCAATTCGATCCCGGCACCCGCGTGGACCGCTGGATGATGCGGATCTTGCACAACCTCTGGCTCAACCGCCTGCGCGCCGCCAAGGTGCGGCGTGGCACCGGTGTCGTTGATGTCGAAGATGCGGGCTTGCTTGCCTCCGACGATCAGGAACAGACTTTTTTCGGAACTGAGGTGTTATCTACCGTAATGGACCTGTCCGACGCGCAACGCAGCGTGGTGATGCTGGTCTATGTCGAAGGATATGCCTATTCGGAAGCCGCAGAGCTGCTTGATGTGCCCATCGGCACGGTGATGAGCCGCCTGGCTGCTGCCCGCAAAACGCTTAAAGAACGGTTGGGAGACCGGGAATGACACAGGATCGAGATGCCGATTTGGTGGCCCTTCTGGACGGGACCTTGCCAAGCGCAGATGCGCAAGCCCTGCGGGAAGAACTATCAGCCGACCCCACGCTTCGGGCGCACATGGATGCGTTGGACGTGGATCTTTCGGGCCTGCGCGCGCAGGCCGACGGGGTGTTGGCCAGCGCACCGCCTATGCCGGCAGCCATGGGCAGCCGAACCACCGCCGCTGCGAGGCGACCGGTCGCGACGCTGGCCATGGCGGCCTCGGTCGCGTTGGCGCTTGTGTTGGGCGGTGTTCTTGTCGGCACCCGCCTGGGCAAGGCTGAGGATTGGCGCGACTATGCCGCCGCGTATCACCTGCTGTATCAGCCCGAAACGCTGGCCGCACCGGTTCAGGGCGACGGCGGCGTTGCCTATGTGTCCGAGGCGCTTGGCCATGACCTGAGCGCGTTGGCAGAGCTTGAAGACCTCGATTTCCGCCGCGCGCAGGTTCTGGGTTGGGAGGGGCAGCCGTTGGTTCAATTCGCCTATCTCGACGCCTCCGGCCGTCCCGTTGCGGTGTGTATCATGGTCGCTGGTGACGGCGCGCAAGCCGCGCTGACCCAGCAACGCCATGGCCTGTCCACCACAAGTGTATCCGCAGGCGCGTTGCAGCTGCTTGTCATCGGGCCGGATGCCGATGCCGACACGCAGGCGCTTGGCGCCCGTGTCGCCGCGCAACTCTGAGCGCGGCGCGATCCCGGAGCGGGCGCAAAACGGTTCCCATTTTACTCACGCCCGCGTATCAGGCCGCAAACCAGCGGAGGGTGCACCATGACCGATACATATCCCGTCTATGCCAAAATCGACGGCCCGATCGTGATGATCGGCTTCGGCTCCATCGGGAAAGGCACCTGGCCCCTGATCGAGCGGCATTTCGAATATGATGCGGACCGCTTCACGGTGATCGAACCCGACGCGCGCCAGCACAATTTCCTGCGCCAGCACCGGTTGAACTTTGTTGACACCCCTCTGACGCCCGAGACGTACCGCGAGATTCTGGGTGACTTGCTGGAGCCGGGTAAAGGTTTCTGCGTGAACCTGTCGGTGGATACGGGCTCGCTCGACCTGATGAAGTTCTGCCGCGAGATTGGCGTGCCCTATATCGACACGGTCGTGGAGCCGTGGGCGGGGTATTACTTCGGCACCGAGGACAACGCGGCGCGCACGAATTATGCGTTGCGGCAGCGGGTGCGCGATGAGAAGGCGGCCAATCCCGGCGGGACGACCGCGGTGTCGTGTTGCGGGGCCAATCCCGGGATGGTGTCGTGGTTCGTCAAGGAAGGCCTGCTGACGCTGGCGCGCGATCTTGGGCGCAATGTTGCACCGCAAAGCCGCGAGGAATGGGCGGGTGTGATGCAGGATCTGGGCGTGAAAGGCGTGCACATCGCCGAGCGCGACACGCAAGCGCGCCTTGCGCCGCGGCCGCGCGATGTGTTCGTGAACACGTGGTCGGTGGAGGGGTTCATCGCCGAAGGGTTCCAGCCCGCCGAGCTTGGCTGGGGCACGCATGAGCCATGGTTCCCCGAAAACGGCCACCGTCAGGAGACGGGGTGCAAGGCGGCGATCTGGATGGAGCGTCCGGGCGCGATCACGCGGGTGCATTCATGGTGCCCGACGCCGGGGCCGCAGTTCGGGTTTCTTGTGACCCATAACGAGGCCGTGTCGATCAGCGATTACTATACCGTCGGCGAGGGGCATGAGCCGGAGTATCGTCCGACGTGCCATTATGCGTATCACCCCTGTGACGATGCGGTCTTGAGCCTGCATGAGATGTTCGGATCGGGCGTCACGCAGACAGAGCATCATATCCTGGGCGAGGACGAGATCGTCGAGGGGATCGATGAATTGGGCGTGCTTTTGTACGGGCATGAGAAGAACGCGCTTTGGTATGGCTCGCGGTTGTCGAATGCCGAGACGCGGGACCTGGCGCCGTATCAGAACGCGACCGGGTTGCAGGTCACGAGCGCGGTGCTGGCGGGGATGGTCTGGGCGCTGGAGAACCCGAATGCGGGGATCGTGGAGGCCGATGAAGTGGACCACGCGCGGTGCCTTGAGGTGCAGCGGCCCTACCTCGGACCGGTGGAGGCGCATTACACGGATTGGACCCCGCTTCAGGATCGCTGGGAGATGTTCCCCGAAGATATCGACGAGAGCGAGCCTTGGGCGTTTCGGAACGTTCTGGCGAGTTGAGAGGGGTCTGTGCACGCTTGCACAAGGGGGTTAAGGTTATGAAAAGGTGTGATAAAGACGTTATAGTATAAGAATTAACGGGTGTGAGTTGGGATAGCCTGTTTTGCGGTGTCCGGGTCGCTCCACTTGACCGTTGAGAAAAGCGCCGCAGCGTAGCTCAGAGTAGCCGGTGCAAGCCTCACAATCGGACTTTTGCAGGACGGGCTTTTGGGGATGCCGAAGTACAGGGCATTTTGTGACATAATGCAGATTTTAGGTCATTATTATTGATCTAATTATCGGTTCTGAAGCCTTTGAAAACCAGCCTAAGGTCTTTGCGCCGTTTTTCTTCTCCAATTGGTAATCTCAACAAGAATGAATCCATGCATGCCCGCATCTCATCTCTTGGTGGTTCGAGCGCTGATAACTCCTCATCAACAGAGGCGTCGAACCCTTCCACGAGTAAGAACAGTAGCTCGCGCAAGACGTAGTTTTCATCGGTTAGTAGCTTGAGCTGAGTGTGCACGCTATCCAAATCGAGCTGTAGTTCTTTGATCGACTGCTTGATCTCTTGCGGTTCCATGCTGCCTCCGTTGGACTGGACATGTGATGGACATTACCTTTTACGTCCAAGACCGAAACATAACGCCCATTCTTGGGTTCCAAGCTAACCTCCTCTCATTTGCACCGGTCGTTCACCTGCTCCAGAAACGCTGACCTACCTTCAAACAGGGCTTCCATCCCCCCCCACCCCCTCGCCAATCCGCGGAAACAGGCGTAAGCCATTCGCATGGCCATCGGTGACTCCCTGAAGACGATCTCGCTCCACGAGGGGCGCAAGCTGCCCGCGTGGCGCAGTCCGATTGCGTTGTTGTGCGTGATGGCGTTCGCGATGCCGGTGGCGTTCGCCACGTGGTCGGCGCTTTTGAACAATTTCGTGGTCGAAATGGCGGGCTTCGACGGGTCGGACATCGGGTGGTTGCACACGGTGCGTGAGATCCCCGGGTTTCTGGCCATAGGGGTGATTTTCCTGCTGCTGTTCATCCGCGAGCAGGTTCTGGGCCTTGTGTCACTGATCCTGTTGGGGGTGGCGACGGCGATGACGGCGCAGTTTCCGTCATTGGGTGGGCTGTTGTTCGTCACGCTGCTCAGTTCCATCGGGTTTCATTACTATGAGACGGTCAACCAGAGCCTGCAATTGCAATGGATCGAAAAGGATCGCGCGCCGCAGGTGTTGGCGTGGTTGTTGAGCGTTGGATCGGGTGCCACGTTGATCGCGTATGGGGCGATTGTTCTGACGTGGCGGGCCTATGACCTGAGTTTTGATTTTGTCTATTGGGTGTCGGGGGGGGCAACGGCGGTTTTGGCGTTGGCCTGTTTCCTCCTGTTTCCGCAATTTGAAAGCCCCGATCCGCAGCACAAGAAGATGATCCTGCGGCGGCGCTATTGGCTATACTACGCGCTGCAATTCATGTCGGGCGCGCGGCGGCAGATTTTCGTGGTCTTCGCGGGCTTCATGATGGTGGAACGCTACGGCTTCGAAGTGCATCAGATCACCGCGCTTTATATGGTGACGCTGCTGATCAACATGGTGATCGCGCCGATGCTCGGGCTGGTGGTGGCGCGGTTCGGCGAACGCCTGGCGCTGGTGGTGGAATATAGCGGTCTGGCGGCGGTGTTCGTGCTTTATGCCGGGCTTTACGTATTCGACTGGGGGTTTCAGTTGGCGGCGGTGTTGTATGTGGTGAACCACGTCTTCTTTGCGCTGGCGCTTGCGATAAAGACCTATTTCCAGAAGATCGCGGACCCGTCCGATATCGCGCCGACGGCCGCGGTGGCCTTCACGATCAATCATATCGCGGCGGTTTTTTTGCCCGCGGGGCTTGGGTATCTTTGGCTGACCTCGCCCACGTTGGTGTTTGTGGCGGCGGCGGGTATGGCGGCGGTGTCGCTGGCGTTGTCGTTGCTGGTGCCGCGCCACCCCAGGGCGGGTCACGAGACGGTGCTGGCCCCGCGCGCGGCGCAACCGGCCGAGTAAGCGCGTGTTTGCCATTCGCGGGCGAAGGCGCTACCGCTCCGCCAGATCAACGCGGAGGCTGTGATGCCAACCTGGACTGCCCTGACCACGCTAGACGACAAACCCAAGGCCGAAGCCCTGGGCGAAGCGCTGGAAGCGATCGAACCCACGCCCACCGGTGTCGGTGTCTTCGAAATGGAGGACGGATCGGGCCTGTGGGAGGTCGGGGCCTATTTCGTGGAGGCGCCCGACGAGATTGCGTTGGCGATCCTGTCGACGGCGTATGGCGCGCGCGATTTCGCGGTGTCCGAATTGCCCGAGACCGATTGGGTCGCGCAGGTGCGTCGGGAATTGCATCCGGTGGAGGCGGGGCGCTTCTTTGTCTACGGCAGCCATGATGCGGACCGCGTGCCGGGCGAGTCGGTGCCGTTGTTGATCGAGGCCGCGATGGCGTTCGGAACCGGCCATCACGGGACCACAAAGGGTTGTCTCGAAGCTGTGGACAGACTGTTCACGGACGGCGTGGCGCCCCGGTCGGTGGCCGATATCGGCTGTGGCACGGCGGTTCTGGCGATCGCGGCGGCGAAGGTTTTGCAGCGTCGGATCCTGGCGTCTGACATCGACCCGCAGGCGGTGGATGTGGCCGCGGCGAATGCGGCCGCCAACGGCGTGGAGGGGTTGGTCACCTGCGTGGAGGCGGCGGGTTTCGCGCATCCGGTTTTGCAGGAGAATGCGCCCTACGACCTTGTTTTTGCGAACATTTTGAAGGGGCCCTTGGTCGAGTTGGCCCCCGATATGGCGGCCCATGTGGCGGGCGGGGGGCATGTTATCCTGTCCGGTATCCTCAACCCCCAGGCCGATGAGGTTTTCGCGGCCTATGACGCGGCGGGCTTTGCGGTGCGGGGGTGCAGCGAGATCGGGGAATGGACGACCCTGACCCTGCAGCGGGCCAATTAAGGCAAGCATGGGGCGATCCATCCAGCCTGCCTAAAATCTGTCGCAATTTGGTCAGAGAAATGCTACTGAAATTCCCGGTGGGGGCAGTATTCTTGTGTTAGAGCTGCTCAATGGTAAACGATACTGAAAAGTTTCACTCCCGGTTGAACCGGATCCAACGGTCGCGTCGCCGTCAGCGTGGCGGGATGGGATTTGTGGTTCATCCTGATGGCATTGTAACCGCGATCGGGAAACCGTCGTCGCGATTGCGTTTCGCCTTTCCGCTGAAAGGGATCATCCTTTCGGTGATGGTCGCTGTGGCGGTCAAATCCTATTTGATGTGGTTTCTTGGCGTGGACATCTACACGCTTGAAGTCGAAAGCCTCCTGAGCGGTTCTGCATTTGAGCGGATCGCCGGCCTTATCCTGATGCCCGATGCCCTGACGATCTGGGGGATGGAGCGGTTCGAGGATATCAATGTGTTCATCCGCGGCGGCCTTGCAGCGCAAGCTGGCTGAGGTGGCGTAATTGCGCGGCCCGCAACGGGGCCGCGCTAGACTGCGGTTCAACGCATGAAAAAGGGCGGCGGGTTGGCTCACCCGTCGCCCTTTCATTTGTGCGGTGTCCTGGTCGTGCCGGGAGTGATGCCGCGCAGCTTAGCGCAGGTGGCGACCGGCGGCGATGTCGTCGATGTCACCGCGGTTCAGGCCGAGATCGTCAAGCTCACGGTTGGACAGGCCCGAAAGCGCCTTGCGCGTCACGCGCTCATCGTTCCATGCGGCGACTTTGGCAACCAGATCGGAGAAGATCCGGGTGGCGTTGAACCCCGCACCGAGCGGGCGATTTGTGATGATGGCCATAGGTCTCATCCTTTCTGATTTAGTGTTTCTGTTCTTTGGGCGGACCCTCATGGTCCGGCGTCTGTCGAGCGGCATTTAGGGGGCGAAATCCAACCCCACAAGCCGCTTTTTTTGCATGGGTTACATGCATTTTCTGCATGGCTCGAAAACACGGTAACCCAATGGTTAATATACAAAAATCGGCAACTGAATTGTCGAAAACCACATCGCAAATGTCGCGTTTGAGCCGCATGGCCTGAAAGCGACAGGACCGGTTCGAAAACCGCCACGCTGCATGGGCCGCTTGGCGGTGTTCGCGTTTCGTGCTAGGCCATCTCAAACGGCCGACAACAGGCGGGAAGAGCAGCGCATGCGGATCATTGGAATCGACCCCGGGCTGAGATGTCTTGGGTGGGGCGTCGTCGATGCCGTGAGTGGGCGGCTGAGCCATGTCGCGAACGGCACCTGCAAAAGCGCCGGGAGTGACCTGGCGGCGCGTCTTTTGTCACTGCATACCCAATTGTCGGAGGTGATCGCGCGGCACGCGCCGGATACGGCGGCGGTGGAGCAGACCTTCGTGAACCGCGACGGGGCGGGGACGCTGAAGCTGGGTCAGGCGCGGGGCATTGCGATGTTGGTGCCCGCGCAAGCGGGTCTGCCGGTGGCGGAATATGCGCCCAATGCGGTGAAGAAGGCGGTGGTTGGGGTGGGTCATGCCGACAAGCGGCAGGTTGACCATATGGTGCGCCTGCAATTGCCGGGGTGCGCGCCGGAAAACTCGGATGCGGCGGATGCGTTGGCGATTGCGATTTGCCATTCATTCCATGCGGCGACGTCGGATCGGTTGGCGGCCGCGATCGGGGCCGCGTCATGATCGGGAAATTGACGGGGCGTCTGGATTACCGCGCCAATGACCACGCGCTGATCGATGTGGGCGGGGTGGGCTATGTGGTCCATTGCTCGGACCGGACGCTGGCGGCGTTGCCGGGGCCGGGCGAGGTGGTGTCGCTTTATACCGAGCTTCTGGTGCGGGAAGATTTGCTGCAATTGTTTGGCTTTGCGACGCCTTATGAGCGGGAATGGCACCGGCTTTTGATTTCGGTTCAAGGGGTTGGCGCGAAGGCGTCGATGGCCATTCTTGGCACGTTGGGGCCGGAGGGCGTGGCGCGGGCGATTGCGTTGGGCGACGCGGTGGCGGTCAAGGCCGCGCCGGGCGTTGGCCCGAAACTGGCGCAGCGCGTGGTGCATGAATTGAAGGACAAGGCGCCTGCGGCGATGGCGCAGGGGGCGTCTTTGGGGGCCGCGATGGGGTCGGGGGCCGCGATGGGGTCGGACGTCGCGGAGCCGTTGGTGGTGGATGATGCGCCCGCAGAGCCGCAGCGAACGCCCGCGGGCGCGCAGGCGGCGGCCCAGTCCGAGGCGTTGTCGGCGCTGCAAAACCTGGGCTATGCGCCTGCCGATGCGGCGCGCGCCGTGGCGCAGGCGGCGGAGGGGGAAGCCGAGACCTCGGCCCTGATCCGCGCGGCGCTGCGTCTGTTGGCGCCGAAGGACTAGCGGCGGGCCAAAGGACGGGACATAAGCGATGGATATGAACGATCCCGACCCGACCCTGCGGCCCGAGCGATTGCCCGAGGATGACCGCGCGCTGCGGCCCCAGAGCCTTGATGATTTCACGGGCCAGGAAGAAGCGCGCGCGAACCTGCGGGTGTTCATCGAAAGCGCCAAGCGGCGCGGTCAGGCGATGGATCATGTTCTGTTCCACGGTCCGCCGGGTCTTGGCAAAACGACGCTGGCGCAGATCATGGCCAAGGAATTGGGGGTCGGGTTTCGGATGACGTCGGGCCCGGTGCTGGCT
>CAZPJO010000079.1:3880-9219 GCA_964586895.1 uncultured Roseicyclus sp. | reverse complement strand
AAGTGTTTTAGATGGGGGCCGGTTGCTACAATGGTGATCGGCCCAAACCTGCCGTCCGTACCGATCAACGTCGCTGCGTTGCAGCTTCAACGAAGCGATCATTGATGCTCCGCGCAGCATTTCTGGCCGTCGATGGTCGGCCGCGTGGGCGAGGCTGCCCTTCAACATTGGAAGCGGGCAGTCGGCTGCGAGCAGCGGCGTGAGATATTCTGCGCCTGACGGCAAACACGATCCGTCGCACGTGCCAGGCCTTCACCTGCGCCAAAACCCCCGTTGAGCAGCCAATTGACAGCGGCCCATATCCTCCCCGGATACAAAGGGCAGGTTGAACGCAGTCGCCGCACAGCCAAGCTGCGTTCCGGTCGGGCTCGTCACAACATCGCAGACGATTTTTGCCCCTGCCAGGACGTCATCTTCAAACGGGCAATCATCGCCCTCGCTTTTTCCCAAGGTCGTGGCATTGATTGCCATATCCGAAGGCCTGATTGCGAAGCCGACGTCCACGTCTGCCCAATTGACCTTCATGAATGATTTAAGCGCCTTGAGGCGTTCATCATGGGTTTCGATCAAAGACAGGCTGCGAATTCCGTTTTCGCATAGGGCATCAACGATCGCGATACCCGCGCCGCCACCAGCGCCGACAATCACAGCAGACCGTCCAGTGATTTTCTCTCCCGCCGCCACAATGGCCGCACACATCGCCACGCCATCCGTAGCATCCCCCAACAACTGGCCGTCCTCACAGCGCACCGTGTTCAGCGCCCCCAACCGCGCGACCCGCGGCGTGTGCCTGTCCACAGCATCAAAGGCCGCTCGCTTGTGAGGATAGGTCACAGAGCACCCCGCCATATTCGGGCTGGCGCGTAGAATGGCCCAGAATGCGTCCAGCGCATGAGGCGGCACGTCAAGCGGGATCATGGCGCAGTCCAATCCGTCGCGTGCAAACGCTGCGTTGAAGACGGGCGGAGAAAACACCTGCGAAACCGGATGCCCGATGATCGGAATGATCTCAGTTGAGCCTTTGATCACGATACAGCCCTCACAAAATTGCTTGACTCAGTATGCGCGTCGTTTCAAATATTATCCAATACTTTTATAAATGGGCAATAAAATGCTGTTTGGTGTGCGATCGAACGAAGATGAGACCGTCGTTGCGATGCTGGCATCTGCGATCCGGCGCGACATCTCGTTTGGTGTGTTGCGGCCTGACCAAAAACTGAAGCTTGATGCCTTGCGTCAATCGTATGGTGGATCGAACCATTCGATGCGCGAAACGCTGCGGATGTTGACGTCAGAAGGGTTGGTGGAGGCGACGAACCAGCGCGGATTTCGGGTCACGTCGGCCACAGACGGCGATCTGCGCGA
The DNA here is from genome assembly GCA_964586895.1 of uncultured Roseicyclus sp. GTDB lineage: Bacteria > Pseudomonadota > Alphaproteobacteria > Rhodobacterales > Rhodobacteraceae > Gymnodinialimonas. The sequence goes on along the minus strand of CAZPJO010000079.1, from coordinate 7,854 downwards.
CATCCTTTTGATGCGCCTTGAGGCGGAAAGGCTGGCGCTGACGCGGTCCCTTGAGAATGGGGATATAGCGTGGGAATCGTCTGTCATCGCGGCACTTCACGCCCTAAGCCGCGCAGAAGCCGCCGTCATCGACACGCCCGATGATGTCACAGCGCTCGCCTGGGATGAGGCGTGCTGTGATCTGACATTGGCGCTGGTGGCGGCAAGCGGCTCCCCCCGCCTCAATGACATGGTGGTCCAGTTCTACAATCAAAGCCGCCGGTTCCGGCTGGCGCTGCTCCGGGAGGGGCGGATCGATTTTGAGGCGCGCGCGACGCGTCATGACATGCTGCGCGCGTCCATCGTTGCACGAGACACCAAGCAAGCTCTGAGCGTCTGGGAGGACGAAATTCACGCGGATTTAGGGGCTTAAGACACGACGGATCATTTAGGGAGGAAAACAAATGGTCACTTTCAACAGACGTCAGACAATGGGTCTGATCGGGGGCGCTGCTGCCCTCGGTCTGGCGGCCCCGGCAATTGCGCAAAACAACCGGATCGTGGTGGGTGCATTGCGCTTCACGTCGCATTCGGGAAGCTTCATTGCCTTTGAGCGCAACTACTTTGCCGAAGCTGGCCTTGACGTGGAGCTGCGCTTTTTCGAGGCGGCGCAACCCATGGCCGTGGCGATCGCATCTGGTGACGTGGACTACGCCGTCACGGCGGTCTCCGGCGGGTTGATCTCGCTGGCCAACAGGGGCGCCATCAAGGTCATCGGCGGCGCGTTGAGCGAAGAGCCTGGCATTGACGGCCAGATCATCTTGGCATCCGACGCAGCATTTCAGTCAGGTGTTACGACGCCTGCGGCACTGGACGGCAAGGTCTTCGGCATGTCGACCGCCGGATCGTCCTTCCACTACATGGGGTCCCGCATGGCGCAGGCCGAAGGCATCAACATGTCCTTCACGCCGCTGCAAAGCGTGGGTGCCATCATTGGGGCGCTGCGCACCGGCGACATTGATGCCTGGTCCATCGTGCCCCATATCGCCAAGCCGTTGGCCGCGTCCGGTGCCGTGCATGAAATTGGCCGCATCTCGAATTACCTGCCAAACTATCAGGTCACCACGGTCTTTACGTCGGCGCAGAACGCCTCTGATGAACGCGAGAAAACGAACGCCTTCCTGACCGGCTTCAGCCGCGGCGTGGCCGATTACAACAGCACTATGATCGACAATGCGGGCGGCGAGGATGGCGTCAATGAGATGGTCGATCTGATCCACCGCTACGTCTACACGGATCGCGAACGCGAGGCTGCGGCGACTTCCATCATCAATGGCACCATGCGGCTAAATGAGGGCGCACGCCTGAATGTGGCGTCCGTGCGCGATCAATTGGAGTGGTTCCAATCCGAAGATCTGATCGACGCAGACATCACGCTGGAGACCTTCGTGGACACCAGCTACGTCGAGACGTTCGAGGCGTAAGCCGACCGACCTTGCAAAGCTGAGCGCGCCATGACGGCGCGCTCAGATCGTGCAGTATTCCCAAGGACACCCCGATGGATATTCGTTTGAGTGCGATCAGTCATTCCTATGGCGATACGGAAGTCTTGCGTGACATTTCCCTGGACATTCCCAGTGGTCGCATCGTGTGTTTGGTTGGCCCCTCGGGGTGCGGAAAATCCACGCTTTTGCGACTGATCGGCGGGTTGGAGCGGCCCACGGCGGGCAAGATCCTGCAACTGGGCGATCCGCCCGAGGGGTGCCTGAACCCGCTCACCTACATTTTTCAAGATTTTGCGTTGCTGCCTTGGCGCTCGGTGCGCGGCAATATCTCGTTGGTGTTGGAGGATCACGGCATTCGGGGTGCCAGTGCCGAGGCGATCATCGAGGATGTCTTGGCACGCACCAAGCTTTCCGATTTCAGGGATGCGCTGCCCCGCCAATTGTCGGGCGGCATGAAACAACGGGTGGCGGTTGCCCGCGCTTTGGCCGTGAAGCCCGCCGTGATGTTGATGGACGAGCCGCTATCAGCCCTCGACAGTCAAACCCGTGAATTGCTGATGGATGACCTTGTCTCGCTTTGGACGCGCCAGCCCTTCACCGCCGTTTACGTCACGCACAATCTGGCCGAGGCCGTGCGGCTGGGGCACCGCATCGTGGTGCTGTCGCGTAGACCCGGCCAAATCAACGAGGTGGTCGAGATCGACACACCTTTGGCAGATCGCGGCTATGGCGATGCCGATCTGGAGAAAACCCAAAAACATCTGTGGGACCTGATGCGGGACGAAGCCCGCGCGGCAGACGAGGAGCTGATTGATGTCTGATCCATCCGACCCCAAAGCCCCCATCGAAGTCCGCTTCCGTGGCGGCGGCTTTGCGCCCCGTCCCCATCGCTGGATGGGACCTGTCGTGTTTGTCGCCGTGATCGCGCTTTTGGAATGGGGCACGCAGGCGGGATGGATCTCGTCGCTGACCTTTCCCAAACCGTCCGATGTCTTGGGGGCGTTCGGTGAACTTTGGGAAAGCGGGTTGCTGTTTCAACATCTGCTGCCTTCGCTCGGCCGCTTGGCTGTGGGCGGGGCAATCGGCGCGTCCGTCGGAATTGGCGTGGGCGTCCTGATCGGATTGTTTTCCTATATCCGCGCCGGGTTGGTGCCCGTCGTTGCAGCCATTTTCCCGATTCCGAAAATCGCGCTTTTGCCTCTGTTTGTGATCTGGTTCGGGATTGATGAAACCTCCAAATACGCGCTGATTGCCTTTGGCACGTTCACGCCAACGGTTGTGGCCACCTATGGCGCGGTCGACAATGTGGACCGTTCCCTGATCCGCATGGGCCAAAGCTTTGGCCTGTCATGGGTGTCGATCGTGCGCAAAATCGTGCTGCCCGGCGCCATGCCCGGCATTTTGTCGGGGCTGCGTATCTCGCTTGCGATTGCGATCATCCTGCTCGTGGCGGCTGAGATGCTCGGGGCCTCCCATGGCATTGGCGCCTACATTCTTCAGGCCGGGTCCCTCTACGACCTGGAGCGGTTGTTCGCAGGCGTCGTGATCCTGTCCCTCTTGGGTGTCACCATGAGCGCGATCATTGGCCTGATCGAACGTCGCCTGCTGCGGTGGAGGTCCTGACATGCCCGGCAGCCGCAAGCCGGAGTGCGACTATGATGTCATCGTGGCAGGCGGCGGGGCTGGAGGAGTGGGTGCGGCCCTTGGCGCCACGCAGGAGGGCGCAAAGGTCCTGCTGGTAGAGAAATACGGATTTCTGGGCGGTGCCGCGACAAGTTCAAACGTATTGGCCTATTGTGGCTTCTTCCAGCAGGGCGAAACCCCGGTCAAAGCGGTCGGTGGTGTGGCGGATCTGGTCCTTGACGAATTGCGCGGACTTGGGGTGGACTGCGACGCGTTTTGCTCTCCCACGACGCTGAACTGGATCATCTTGCTGGAACCCGAGGCCGTCAAGCTGGCCCTTGACCGGGTGCTCATCCGCAGTGGCGTAGACGTCCTTTTGCACACGCGAGTGGCTGCTGTGTCGCGGACGTCAGACAGGCTGCAATCCGTGACACTTGCTGGCATGGATGGCCGCAGGCGGGTCGCAGCCGAGGCCTTTGTGGACGCAACAGGCGACGCCAACCTTGCGTTTCTGGCGGGTATTGCGTGCCGGGTCGGCAACGATCAGGGGCACTTGCAGGCCGTGTCAGCGCCGATTTTGGTGGGTGGACGTGACCACACGATACCGATTGACCGGGCCGCCATCGTGGCCGCGTTCACCGCCTACAACCGCTCGGGCCGATATCCCACCGCGCGCACCGATGGGGGCATCTACACGCAGGTGCCCCGCACGGGTGACATGTGGTGGATGATGTTTGATCATGCCATGCCGGACCTGAGTTCCGAGAGCTTTACCAAGGCCGAACAGGCCGCCCGCGAGGCCGCACATGATTATGTCGAGGTGCTGCGCGCCCACGTCCCCGGATTTGAGGCCGCCTATTTGGCGTC
>CAZPJO010000079.1:0-3856 GCA_964586895.1 uncultured Roseicyclus sp. | reverse complement strand
GCCGCACGCTATGAATTGACCGCTGAAGACCTTTTGTCGGGTCGAAGACGAGGCGATGGCGTTGCCCGAGCCGCCTGGCCAATCGAGGACCACAGCGTCCCGGGCAAACCCATATATCGCGAGATCGGAGGCGAGGGCTTTGCCGATATTCCGTTGGATTGTTTGCGGGCCAAAGATGTAGACAACCTGTTCTACGCAGGCCGCCTGATTGGCGCCGACCCCCTTGCCTACGGTTCCATCCGCGTGATGGGGACTGCCTTTGCGACAGGCGAAGCAGCGGGAAAGGCCTCGACCACAGTTTCATGATCTGGTGGCTCTGTTGGTCCTCAAAGGCCTTCGTGAAACGCCCAAACGTCCCGTGTCAAAAGACAGCCATTCGGAACGCGGCATTCAAAGAGTTGGGTTCAAAGTGGCTCTCTGACGCAGCGTAGTAAATCAACGTTTCTCGGCATTCTGAATGTCTGCGATCACCAAAGCCCTTTCGCTTATTGCGCCTGCGGCGAATATCTGGTTCCCGCCCTTCAACCAGCGCTCACGATACTGCGGCTCGGCCCGTCGAAGCGGCCATTGGTACAGAGCGCAGCATTTTGTTGGCTGAGACTCAGTCAGCGGACGAGGCAGCTATTCGTTGCAATTGCGCCAATAACAGCTCGGAGGAGCTAACTGAATAGGTTCTTGCGGTCCGAGCTGTAAAGCTGACGACCCGCGATCTCCAGGCCGTCGTTACCAATCCGATCGCGACAAATCCGGCGAGCAGCCGAACGACGCTATGGGTCAGCCCTCTCCAGCCGATCTCTGGCAGGTTGAGGATGGGTGGCGGCGACCGGCTACGATGAGCAGGCGCAAGATGAAACGGCACGGGAACGACAGCCTCAGGCGAAACCCAAGGGCTTGTCGTCCTATGCCCACTCACAACAACCTCAGAAATGAGCAGAGACTAGAAGGCCGTAGTTGACTGGCAGCAACCCAGGGACACCGATTTTTCGGGAGTAATGGGTATTAATATACGACGCGATAAGCCTGGGACAATCGAGGCAAATGCCTTGTCTGTTTTCCGATATCTTTTCCTGAATCGGGTCGGTGCGAAACTCGCACTCCTGTAGAGCCCTAGAAGGGTTGACCGAAGCGCTCGCGTTCTGCTCCTCTACCTTAATAATTCACGATACCGGCCAGGAGTTCGACATGAGGCACAGTCAACTGCCAGATTATTTGAAGCAGGGAGAGATGGCCCGGTTGTTTCCAGTGCTATCGACGACGTCGAAAGAGGGCCGCACCACGTCTATCGTCCTGGCCTGCCTTTGTAAGATTGATGAATTTGGCACACAGCTCCTGAGCTCAGTCGGCCAAAAGGTGGGCAAACGCGCGGTGATCGAAGCCTACACGGAGGTCGTTTTTGAGAAGCATACTTCTAGCATCAACGATCGACCTGATGGGTTCATCGTTCTTACCATTGGAAGTCGTCAATGGCGCGCCTTGGTAGAAGCCAAAGTCGGCAACAGTGATTTGGACCCGGGTCAAATTGAACGCTACCGGACCCTCGCAAAAGACAACGACGTTGATTGTGTCATCACAATCTCCAATCAATTCGCGACGTCCCCTCAAAGTCACCCCGTTGAGGCCGTCCGCAAAAGCCGATCAAAGATACCCGTCTACCATTGGTCCTGGATGCATATCTTGACGGCAGCAGATCTGCTTGTTTCCGGTGACGACGTCGAAGATGTCGATCAGATGTTGCTTTTAAACGAACTAAGGCGGTTCCTGACCCATGAAAGTGCGGGCGTTAAGGGCTTTGACCGGATGCCCAAAGAATGGTCCGAACTGAACAAATTGGCCTCCAGCGGCGGCGCAATCTCGGCCAAATCTCCGATGGCGATGACAGTATTGGAAGCATGGCATCAAGAAACACGCGATCTTTCGATGATCCTAAGTCGTATGACCGGAATGGTCGTCACTGAAAAACTACCGCGCAAACATCAAGGAGATCCGGCACAACGCCAAAAAGATGAGCTTGCCGCGTTGAAGGAGACATTTTCACTGACTTGCGAATTGCAGATCCCTGACGCAGCGGCGCCAATTGAAGTGTACGCCGATATCTTGCGCAGGGCAGTGGATGTCGGGATGACCTTGCGCGCACCCGGCGACAAGAAATCCACCAAAGCCCGGCTCAATTGGCTTTTACGACAAATTCAGGGTTCGGATGTCGAAAACCTCTTCATCCGCTTATTGTGGCCCGGTAAAAGTGAACCAACGCAGTATTCTGTCGCGGACCTGCGGGAGAACCCGGAGCTGGCTTCAGAGGGCAAAGAGCACCTTTCTCCTCACGGCTTCCAGATTTTCGTGTCCGAGAAACTGGGGGCCAAGTTCACCCAGCAAACCAATTTCATTGCAGAGTTAGAGCGCATCATCCCCCTTTTCTACGGAGAGACAGGGGCAGGGTTGACGAGCTGGGTTCGCAAAGCTCCGCCGATTAAAAGTGACCGTGCTACCGGGCAAGATGTATCGACCAGCGGCATTGCCGAGGACGCGGAGGACTTCGACGTATGAAAGAATGCGGCTTGCGTTAACCTCGCTGGACCGACGCTCCGCAAAGGATCCTGTCGAGGCGGCTGGCTGGGCGATGTGTATTTGAGAACCAACTTACCTGGCCGAACCGTCCACAGCATCTCTTTCAAATTGTGCTTCAGACAAGGCATCGTCAATCCAAGCATACATCTTTGGCCCCGCGCGCTTGAACCCCAGGACACGCGTGACCGTCGTTACCAGCTCATCGCGGGATGTCTCCCCACTTTCTTTGCGTATGAGCCTAGCAGCTTCAACAATCTCACAGGGGGGCAAATACTCCGCCTTGAGGACCCCATCGGCTTCCTCAGACCGATCTCTGACTGGCGGCTCCTCAAACTGCGCGACGGTCATCACGAACTCGGCGTCGCGATGTAATTCCCCACTGTTTCGTTTGGCATGATTGAACGCCAGTCGCGCGGCCTCATTGATCCGTTTACCCGCCTTCGACTTTCCGAAGGCTGCCGCAACCCGTCGCGCAACCTCATCCAAATGGATCGGCCCCTCTTCTTCAACAATACGCTGCACGATGTTAGCCATACGCGGAAGGGCAACCAGATGCGGCTCGAGCGAGGAATTCACTCGAAAAATGGCACGCACGTAGGCTGGAACAGAGATCTGTGGGATTGCGGCGATATCAATGTCGTTGCCATTTGCCACTGGTGCGACATCTTCGGTAACTGGTGCATGCTCATTTGCGCCTTCGACTGTTATCCCATCCCCGACGGCCAAACGGGCCGCATCCAGAACGCGGGCCAATTTCGCGATTTCCTGCTCTCGCCTATGAAACCAATCCGTGCTCCAGATCCGGTGGAACCTCCAGCCAAGGTGTTCCAGAACCTCTTGCCGTAACCGGTCGCGCTCTCGCGCCCAAAGGGCGGAATGATAGGTCGCACCATCGCACTCTACCGCCAGGAAATACTGCCCCGGTCGATCCGGATGCCGGATGCCCAGATCAATACGGAACCCGGCAGATCCCACTTGATAGTCCGCCAGATACCCCAGGTTGCGGATTTCTCGGGCGACGTCCTCTTCAAACGGGCTATCAGGCCCCTCGCCCGTAGCGATCTTCTCTTCGATGACCCCACTTTTGGCGAATTCTAGGAAGCGTTTGAGGACGCGTGGGCCTTCCTTTTGGGTACGTCCAAGATCAATATCGCCCGGCTCAAATGACGCAAAAATCTCGCACCGCACCCTCGAGCGCGAGAACAAAACGTTCAACCGGCGCTCTCCCCCGTCGCTATTGATTGGGCCAAATGACATGCTTGCCAGACGCCCCCCGGGCTCGGAAGGACCG
>CAZPJO010000078.1:1021-9371 GCA_964586895.1 uncultured Roseicyclus sp. | reverse complement strand
GGGCCGCGTCAAAAATCTCATCGGGGATGGTGATCATGTATTGCCGAAGCAGGAAAACCCCCGTGGGCGTTGCGGCGCCGGGGATGATGACGCCCCATAAAGAGTTGAACATGCCAAGTTCCGTCACGATCAGGAACAGCGGCACCAGCACCACCGTTTGCGGGATCATCAATGTGCCAATGACCAGCAACAGCACGGTCGTTCGCCCCCGGAATTCGTATTTCGACAGGGCGAAGGCTGCCATGGAATTGACCAGCAACATCAGAAGCGTCGCGGTGACGGTGATGAAGGTGGAGTTCCACAGGAACCGCAGGAAGTTGAATCGTTCGAACAGCTGCGTGTAATTCTCGGTCGCGAAGGCAACGGATTCGATGGCTTGCAGATCGACTGCGGGCAGCCTGATGCGGGTATCGGGATCGTCCAGCCGCACGACCTCGGACCGACCCGCGCCGCGGCGGATCTGGGCGACGGTCTCTCCGGCGACCTCGGACTCTGACGTATCGGACACGATGAACAGGATCAGTGGATCGTCAAAGCCGTCCAATTCCACGGTTTCCTGGGCGTAAGGAAGGAAGCGGGGCGGGAAGCGGTCCAATTCGTTCTGGGTCTTGAAGCTGGACAGCACCAGCCAGATAACCGGGCCGAACATCAGGAAAATGCCAACCGCCAGATAGGTGTAGGACACCCAATCGGTCCAGTGCAGGCGGCCTTTGCCGCGCGTGGCCGTCAGGAAAGAGATCACTCTAGCCATTTGCGTTCTTCCTGTTTGCCCAAAGCTGCACCAGCGTCAGAAGAATAAGGACCAAGGCCACCATGAGCGACGCCGCAGCGGCGAGACCGAACAGGCGCGGCGCACCGGCAAAGCCTTCCTCGTAGATGTACTGAATGATGAACGTGGTCGCCGTGCCGGGGCCACCGCCGGTGAAGGCGTAGATTTCGTCAAACGTCTGCACGCCCTTGATCAGCGCCAGGACCAGCACAACCAACATCGTCGGCGCCAGAAGCGGCAGCGTGATCCGGCGAAACGTGCGCCAAGGTGAGGCGCGGTCCATGGTCGCCGCGTCGTAAACGTCGCGCGGGATCGCCTGCAAACCGGCCAGCAAGATGAGTGTGTAGAATCCCATATGGGCCCAGACGGAGATGAAGACGGACCAGCCGAACGCCCATTGCGCGTCCACCAGCCAGTTAAAGCCGCCGATGCCCGTCCAATCGAGAAAGGCGTTCAGCACGCCTTCGCGCTGCAGGATCCACTTCCAGATCAGGGCGACCACGACGGGCGACAGCAGGACCGGAAAGAAGAACACCGACCGGAAGAAGCCGCGCGCGCGAATCTCGCCGTTCAGGATCACGGCGGTCAGCAGCGAGAAACAGACCATGATGCCAACTTGAAGGGTCACGAACCAGCTCGTGTTCCATACCGCACGCCAGAACTTATCCTCACGGCAGGAATTGGGATCAAGGTAGTTGGAGCAATCCATCAAGGTGCCGAAGTTGCGCGCGCCGACATAGGGCCGGTCTGCCAGCAACACGTTATCGCCGCCGGTGGAGGCATAGACGATGTTCAGGATGACAGGCAGAAACGCAAACAGGCCAAAGAGCAGCAGATTGGGAAAGAGAAACACCCATGCCAGCTTGTTGATCCCCAGCAGCCGTTGAAGCGCCAGCATCGGGATCTCAATCACGCGCATGATCGGAGAGATGACTTGCAGCATGGGGCCCTCCTGCGGGCGGTGGCCCCCCGCGCCAATCCAGCGCGAGGGGCTTTGGTGTCTTACTGGGTTTCAGCCAATGCCGATTCCAGATCAGAAGCCGCGCGGTCCATCGCTTCTGCGACCGACAGCTCGCCCACGATGGCTTGGCTCAGACGCTCAACCGTGATGCCGAACATCGCCCGGTTCCCGGCATAGCCCTGGTAGGCGAAGGCAATCGGAGACACGTCACCCAACGCGCCGGCAAAGCCGTTCAACGCGGCCTGCGCCGCAGGGGAGGCGTCCTGGAACTCCACGCCCGCTGCTGCAACACCAAGGTGTGCAGGCAGGTTGCGCGTGCGCGCCGCAGCTTCGGCGTAGTTCTCTTCAGCGGCGAGGAAGTCGATGATGGCTGCAACGATTTCAGGATGCTCGGTTCCTTCGAACCCAACGATGCCTGCACCGCCGGGCATGCCGGAACACGCGCCTGCCGGACCGCAGGGCGAGCCTACGACCTGCCAGTCAAAGAAGTCACCAACCTGCTCGTCCATGCGACCAACCTGCCAGGAGCCGGAGTAGTAGAAGGCTACTTCGCCGTTGATGAATTCCTGTGCTGCATCGGCGTAGGTGGCCCCGCCTTGGCTGGCCCAGACATCGCGCGCCATGGTGCCATCTTCATTCCAACCGACAAAGGCTTCTGCGAAGGCGTCGAAACCCTCAAACGAGCCTTCGCCGCCGTCATCAAAATACGCAGCGCCATAGGAAATCGCGGGACCTGCCACACGGTGGCCGGAACGGTCGATCGCCATGGGGAAATCCGCGTCTGTTGCTTCGACCACGGCGCGCGATGCCGCGGCCCAATCTTCCCAGGTTGCGCCCTCGCCGGGCATCTCGACACCGGCCTGCTCGAACAACGTTGCGTTGACAAACGGGCCAGTGATCGTCAGCTGCGAGTGCAGACCGTAATAGCCCTGCCGGTCGCCCACACGGTACCAATTCAGGGTGTCGCCAAAGGAGGCGTCCCAATAGTCGGTGTCGATGTGCGGCGTCAGATCAAGGTAGTATTCGTTCAGACCGCCCAGATCGGTGACTTTTGCCATATCAGGACCTGTGCCAGCCGCGAGCTGCACGGGCAGGTTTTCCAGGATCGCCTGATAGGGCACGACGTCAACGATGACATCAACGCCATCATTTTCAGCCTCGAACCGGGTCAACAGGTCCTCGTAGACCTCGCATTCATTGCCATCGGAATAGCACTGGAAGCGGATTTCCTGGGCTGCGGCCGCCGATGCGGTCATTCCCAAGCCCGCCACGATAGCGGTGGTTTTCAGTAAGGTCGTATTCACTTGACTAACTCCTCCTAAGTTAAGCGATATTGGTCTTCGTTCGGGTGCCGAACGGTGTCTGTGTCGCGCGGCGATTGCAATGATTTTGGGTTAGATTTCCGGGGCTGCCGACGCAAAAGATGATCCGTTGACGTGTTGTTGTGTCATGTCGGATGATCTATTTGCGGGCGTTTCCCCGATGTTCCCCAAGCTCTCCCCCGCAGCTGTCGCAAACGATGCATGCCGGTATACCGGTTGTCAAGTTACCGGTATACCGGTACATTTCAGCATGGGCGATTGCCCGCGGGCCATGCCATCAAAGAGGGACTGGTGAACCAACACTCCGACAAAAGGCGATCGACCTGCATTGCTGTCCCGCCGCTGGATTTGTCGCGACCGGCCAATGATCAGATCGCCGCCGCGTTGAAGGCCGCGATCCTCTCCATGCGACTGACCCCGGGGCGAATGATATCTGAGAAAGAGATTGGCCAGCTGTTCGGAGCCAGCCGGACACCGGTGCGCGAAGCCTTCGCGATGCTCAGAGAAGAGAACCTGATCGAGACGAGGCCCAGTCGCGGCACATTTGTCACGAAGCTTTCCGTGCATCAGATCACAAGTGCGCAGTTTTTGCGCGAGTCGATTGAGGTGGCTGTCGTAGAGCGCCTTTGTGATGAGGGGCTGCCTGAAGCTGCGGAGGCCGCACTTCACGATAACCTTGAAGGGCAGCGTCGCGCCGTTGACGAAGGGGACAAGATCGCATTTCAAACCCTGGACGATCAGTTTCACCGCGACCTGGCCGGGGCCACGGGCCTTGCCAGGTTACAGCGCGCATTGGTTCGCGAAAAAATGGTGCTTGATCGGCTCAGAGTCCTGTCACTCGACAAGACAGACAACATGGCCCGCCTTTATGAAGAACACGATCAGATCCTCGTAGCGGTCCGGGCGCGCGCGACACAACAAGCCACACGGCAGCTGCAGGACCACCTGCGGCTGGTGCTCGGCACGCTGTCTGAGGCTGTTGTTGAAAACCGCGCGTACTTTGATCTCTATCACACTTGAACGAGCACCTTTGGCGCGCCCCATATGTCTCAACGAGCATCTGCGGCGATGTCTCTTTGCGAGCGGCTTCACGATCTCCCAATTGTTTCGCCAATGGGCATCACAACCCAGCGTAGTGGGCCGAGAACGCCAGATTTCCTGCGGATCTGCGCGCCACGACATGTGGCGGCGCGGGGTTGCTTCGCGCCTTGGCAATTTCCACAGGGGGCCAGTGGGTCTGAGCCACTTGATGCAGTTGCGGCGCGGATCGCGTGCGCTCTGCGAGGGCATCAGGGGGGCAGGGCCCCAAATGATCCAATCGCCGAACGGGTCGCCAAGCTGGTCGAGGCGGCTCGGGATCATCGCGAGGTCATAGCCTGACTGGCTGGCCCAATTGTCGTGCCGGGGACGTCTGCCAAGGCGCTGAACATGCTCGCGGCGCGTGTCACCGCTCAGTCGGAAAGCGCGCCTTTTAGAAACGCCAGCACCGCATTACGCATCGCCGGGGTCTCGATATGGCCCGAGGCAGGCTCGACATGAAACTGCAATTTATCCGTAGCACCTACCGCCGCGAAAGCGCCTTCAAGGTCGCTGCGGGCGATCCCGAAGGCCGCCTCGGGCGTCGACCAATCTTGGAGCCCGACGCAAATCTGCAAGGCCCGGGGGGCGGCCAGACCTGCGATTTGTCCGCTGCGCGCCAGCGGCAAGAGCCCGGGCACCGTCATGTAGATGCCATGCCCGTCATGTCCCCCGGTCGCTACCAAACTGGCGAGGTCGGCGAAAGAGCACGACGCCGAGGTCGCGCGAATGCGGGAATCCAACGCGGCCAGCCACCACGCGAGCGTGCTGCCCATGGAAAACCCCAGCGCGCCGATCCGACCCTTTGCAACGGAAGGGTGTCCCGTGAGAAAATCCACGCCGGACTGCAATTCGGCCAGCATCTGGCCAAACAGCGTCTGACCCTGCCACAAATGCGCCTTTGCCCGCGCGCCCTCAGGCGGGTGCTGGCGCGCCCCGAAGGCGGGCAGATCAAAGCTGAGCGCGGCAATGCCCGCATGCACCAGATCTGGCGCATAGGGGCCGCGCAGTGCCGGACGTCCGGCGGTCAGCTCGGCACCGCCGATCCGGTAATTGTTTCCGTGGGCATGGGCGTAGATCACCGCAGGGACTGGTCTGTTGCCCGCTTTGGGGCGCAGAAAATAGCCCGGGATATCTTCGCCCGTGCCGTTTTCAGCCTGAAAGATCAGGTGTTCGATCTGCCAGCCAAGGTAGTCTTCGACCTCCACAAGCCGCGGCGTCGCGAACCCCATGTTGCGGGTATCCAATCCAAGGTGTCGGATAAGGGCATCGCGCAAGGTGGTGTCCGGCATGTCACACACCGTAGGCGCCCGTTTGACCCGCCGCCAGCATTGTTTCATGCCGTCACTATCAGAAGGTGACACACTCCAAAGAGGCACCGGGATCTTGAAAGGACGCATTGCATGAAGACCCTGAAATCCTGGACGCTGGATCGCCAAATGCCCAATGGCGTCGAATTGACGGTCGAAGGCCGCCACGTCCTGCGGGTTGTTGTCCTCGACGATCAGCTGTTTCGGGTGTCACTCAAGAAAGACGGGGCTTGGCGTTTGCCGCGCACGTGGAGCATTGCGCCCGCGCGTGATGTGCCTTGGGCAGGGCGCTACCGGGATGACATGTCCGATTTTGCCAATCCAGGCGTTGCGATCGACAATGGCGATGTGCTGACGCTGACCACGGAAACGCTGAGGCTTACCATTTCGCACCCGTTGCACCTTTCGTGGGCCGCCAAGATCGATGGCGCGTGGCGCACTTTTGTCGACGAGCGTCCCACGGGGGGAATGCTGCTGGGTCTGCGGGACCACCAACACGGCCATTTCCTGCGTCGATATCCCAACGAGCCCGTCCACGGCCTCGGCGAAAAGACCGGGGCGTTGAACCGCGCCGGGCGGCACTTTGAGATGCGCAACCTCGATGCCATGGGGTATGACGCGGAAACCACCGACCCGCTTTACAAACATATCCCGTTCTCAATGACGCAAACCGCGACCACGGGTGCGTGGTCGATCTTCTACGACAATCTTGCAAGCTGCCGGTTCGATCTTGGCCAAGAACTCGACAATTACCATCTGCCCTATCGCGCCTACCGGGCGGAAGACGGCGATCTGGATTACTACCTGCGATGGGCGCCGCAGATGCTGGACCTTGTGAAGGCGCATGTCCGCCTGACCGGAGGCACGTGTTTTCCGCCGCGTTGGTCGCTTGGGTATTCCGGCTCCACCATGTCATACACCGATGCGGATGACGCGCAGGCGCAGCTGGAAGGCTTCGTTGACAAGATCGCGGAACACACCATCCCCTGCGACAGCTTTCAGATATCATCCGGCTACACGTCGATTGGCCTAAAGCGCTACGTGTTCCATTGGAACCACGACAAGGTGCCCGACGTCCATGGCCTCGCGGCAAAGTTCAGCGATGCAGGTGTGCACCTGATCGCGAATATCAAGCCCTGTCTGCTCCACGATCACCCGCGCTACGATGAGGTCGCCGACGCTGGCCTGTTCATCCGCGACAGCGAGACCGGAGGGCCCGAGCAGTCGGTGTTTTGGGACGACACCGGCTCGCATCTTGATTTCACGAACCCCGCCGCGATCGACTGGTGGAAACAAGGTGTCACGACACAGCTTCTTGAAAAGGGCATCGGGTCCACCTGGAACGACAATAACGAGTATGAGATCTGGGACCGCCACGCCCAATGCGCGGGCTTTGGAGAGCCCATCGATATCGCGCTGATCCGGCCGCTCCATTCCGTTTTGATGACCCGCGCGTCGCAGGAAGCGCAGCGCGCTCACGCGCCAGACAAGCGGCCCTATCTGATCTGCCGCTCTGGCGCGCCCGGCATCCAGCGCTATGCGCAGACATGGTCCGGCGATAATCGGACCGAGTGGAAAACGCTGCGCTACAATATCCGCACCGGCCTTGGCATGAGCCTGTCTGGCTTGTTGAATGTTGGGCATGACGTGGGCGGCTTCTCCGGCCCTCGGCCTGATCCAGAGCTGTTCGTGCGTTGGGTGCAGAACGGCATTTTCCATCCCCGCTTCACGATCCACTCGTGGAACGCCGATCAGACCGTGAACGAGGCGTGGCTGCCCCCGGACGTCACCCATCACATCCGCGACGCCGTTGCCCTGCGGTATCAGTTGTTGCCCTATCTTTACACGTTGCTGTGGCGGGCCGTGCGCGACGATGAGCCTATGTTGCGACCCGTCTTCCTTGATCACCCCGACGACCCGGAGGCCTGGGCAGAGACCGATGATTTCATGTTGGGCCGCGATCTGCTGGTGGCCAATGTCGTTGAACAGGGGGCGACGTCGCGCCGCGTTCGACTGCCAATTAACACGGCGGGATGGTGGGATTTCCACAGCGGCCAATGGCACGCGCCTGGCGAAGTGGTCGACAAAGATGTCGACCTCGCCTCAATGCCGCTATTTGTGCGGGCCGGCACTGTGTTACCGCTGTCTGCGGGGGCAAGCCGGGCCGATCCCGCAGCTGATAGCGGCAGGGTGCTGGCGCTGTTCCCGGCACCGGAAGACGGGACTGGCGGCGGGGTTCTGTTTGAGGATGACGGTGTCACTGTCGATGCGCCATACTCGCTCCTGAATTTCTCGTTGTCGGGTCATGACGATACACTTGATCTTACCTGGCAACAGACGGGATCGACGGGTCCGGTTCTGGACAAGGCGACGTTTACCTTGCCCAAGGGCGACCGACGGTCCGTTACTGTGCGCGGCATGCCCGCCACTCCGGGCACCGTGTTCGCCCTCTAGCGGCCAGGATGGCAGGTCATTCTGGCATCGCGACCTGTATTGACGGATAAGCGTTGCAAGCGTGGCAATAGAACAAATGCGAATGACGAAACCTGTGACCCCGACGTGCGTTGGATTAGCCTTGATCGGGGCCGGTATGATCGCCGAAACCCATGTCGCAGCACTATCTGCCTTGCAAAATCAGGCGCGACTGAAAGCCATCGTCTCGCGCAGACCCGAACGCGCGCACCACCTTGCAGACCGTTACGAGGGCCTGGCCCCGGAATTCACGGCCGATCTTGTTGCGGTTGCCGCCGATCCATCCATTTCGGCGGTCATCGTCGCAACGCCGCGCAATGTGCGAAAAGACGTGATCGAAAACCTCGCCATGAGGTGCCCCTAGTTTCCTAGACGCCTGCCTCATTCATTTTCTTCTGTTCTGTTTCATAGTCAACCGGCGACAGCATACCGTTGTTGG
>CAZPJO010000078.1:0-1011 GCA_964586895.1 uncultured Roseicyclus sp. | reverse complement strand
TGGTGAAGAAGGGCTTGCACAACGTGCTGGCGACGCCATCGCCGACCCATTCCGGAAACATGCCCAAAACTCGGTGGTTTGACTAGCGATTTTGCGGCGCGTCCGGTCGGATCTGGACCTTTTTCGTGGGGCGGTGAAGGCCAGGCAGGACGGATCCATTTGGCAAAGGTTGAGGTGCCCCTAGTTTCCTAGATGCCTGCCTCATTCATTGCTTCTGTTCTGTTTCATAGTCAACCGGCGACAGCATACCGTTGTTGGTGTGCTTGCGGGTCGGGTTGTAAAACATCTCGATGTAATCGAACACGTCCTGCCTTGCTGCGTCGCGCGTGTTATACGTCCTCCGCCTGATGCGTTCGCGTTTCAGCAGATGGAAGAAGCTCTCTGCAACCGCGTTATCATGACAATTCCCACGTCTGCTCATGCTGGCATCCAGATTGTGTTTGCTGAGAAACGATTGCCACTCTGTGCTGGTGAACTGGGAACCTTGATCTGAATGGATCAGTACTTTCTGCTTTGGTTTGCGCCGCCAAACGGCAGCTAACAGTGCTTGCAAAGCGAGATCTGTGGTCATGCGCGACTGCATCGATCCCGCTGCCCGGCAGTTGATTGCAAAGCAATCAATGAGAGGGGGCCAACGACCCGCCTTGAGAACAGATCAATGACAACGGCCAGATATGACCAGCCCTCATGGGTCCTGATGTACGTGATATCTGTCACCCAGACGCGATCAGGCGCATTCACTTCAAACTGGCGATCCAAGGTGTTGTCCGCGACGACCGCTGGCTTGCCGCCATATCGACCAGGGCCGCGTTTGTAGCCGATCTGCGCCGTGATACCTGCAAGACTGGCCAACCGTGCCACACGGTTCTCAGAGCAGGTCTCGCCCGCATCGCGCAAGTCATCAGTCAGCTTACGATATCCGTAGACCTTGCCGCTGTCGGTCCAAGCCTGCTGGATCTGGACCTGTCACGGTTTGATGCCGCTCCTTTGATAGCATTTACTGCAACAAAG
>CAZPJO010000077.1:1940-9405 GCA_964586895.1 uncultured Roseicyclus sp. | reverse complement strand
CGCAGGCGCTGGTCCGAACAGATCCCGACCTTCGAGGTGATGAACACCTACGGGCCCGATTACAAATGCATCTTCGTCGGTGACGCCGCCATGTCGCCCTACGAGGTCGCCTACCCCGGCGGCGCGAATGAGCATTGGAACGAGGAAGCGGGCCAGGTCTGGTTGCAGCGCGCGCGCACCCAATGGCCCGATCACCTGTGGATCAACCCGACGCCCGAACGCCACTGGCGCTACACACAATCAACGCAGATGATTTCCGAGATTTTCGAGGGGCGCATGGTGCCGATGACACTCGAAGGGATCGATCGGGGCATGCGAGACCTGGGGAAATAGATGATGTTCGAAGCCGACCCGCCGCTGTTTTCAGCCGACGAATATAGCGCGCGGCAGGCCCGGGCCATGGCCGCCCTGCGCGAGGCCGATCTTGACGCGCTGCTGATCTTCGCGCCCGAAAGCATGTATTGGCTCACCGGCTATGACACTTTCGGCTTCGCGATGTTCCAGGCGATGGTCCTGGACGCGGAGGGCCGTGTCGATCTGCTGACCCGCCTGCCCGATCTGCGCCAGGCGCAGAACACCTCCGTTATCCCGCATGCCAATATCCATGTCTGGCCCGAGCATCAGGGCGCCACACCGGCGCGCGATCTTGCGACGCTCCTGGGCGCATTGGGCCTTTCGGGAAAACGCATCGGGTGGGAGACGCGCACCGCCGGGCTGACCCACGCCAATGGCCTGGCCGTCGCCAATGAAATCCCGGGCCTGCGCGACGCCTCCGACCTGATCCCGGCCCTGCGGCGGGTGAAATCCGACGCAGAGATCGCCATGATCCGCCGCGCCGCCACCATGAGTGATGCCGCCCTTGACGCCGCGATGGCCACCACCGCCCCCGGCGCGTTCGAGGGCGACATTCACGCCGCGATGCAATCCGCGATCCTGTCGCGCGGCGGCGAGCCTGCGGGCAATGAAACCGTGATCGGATCGGGCGCTAACGCGCTGCTTTGCCGGTCGTTCGCCGGGCGCAGGACGCTGGATCAAACCGACCAACTGACGCTGGAATGGTCCGGCTCGGCCGCGCGCTACCACGCCGCCGCAATGCGCACGATCATCGTCGGCACCCCCAGCGATCCGCAACGCGCCATGCACGCCGCCTGCGAAGAGGCGCTTGTCGCCTGCGAGGCCGCCATAAAGCCCGGCCGCCCCATGGCCGAGGTCTATACCGCCCATGCGGAGGTGTTCGACAAACGCGGCCTGAGCGCGGCCCGGCTTCAGGCCTGCGGCTATGGGATGGGCATCGCCTATAACCCGATCTGGGTTGAATTCCCCATGTTCTACGAAGCAAACCCCCTGATCATGCAGGAAAACCAAGCGTTCTTCCTGCATATGATCGTGATGGACAGCGCGGTGGGATTGGCCATGACCCTTGGCCATACGGTTCTTGTGACGGGGTCCGGGGCCGAACGGTTGTCGCGCCATGGCACCGACTTGCTAACGGTCTGATCGCGGCCATTGCCGAACCCACCTTGCCGCACCATATCTAGCTCATGTTGAAGCTGACCCCGATCCTGCTGGCCGTGGGCTATGGCCTGGTCATGTATCTGTTTTCGTCCTGGCGCACCAAGCGAGAGCTTGATGCCCGCTCGACCGAATTGGCCGATGCGACGCTCAAGCGGCTGACCGACAAATTCGCCAGCGTCCTGGGCGTCGACCGGATCCGGGTGAACCTTTACGAGGTCGATGCCGTCAACGGTCTGGCCGCGCCGGACGGGCGCATCTTCATCACGCGCGGCTTTTACAACCGCTACCGCGCGGGCGAGGTCAGCGCCGAGGAAATCGCCAGCGTCATCGCCCATGAATTGGGCCACGTGGCCCTTGGGCACGCGCGGCGGCGGATGATCGACTTTTCCGGCCAAAACGCCGTGCGCGCGGTGTTGGCCGGTGTGTTGGGCCGCTTCATCCCCGGCATCGGGCCATGGATCGGCGGACTTGTCGCGTCCCTTCTGGCGGCGCGGTTGAGCCGGCAGGATGAATACGAGGCCGATGCCTATGCCTCGGCCCTTCTGGTCTCCGCCGGGATCGGAACCGCTCCGCAGAAATCGCTGTTTGAAAAGCTCGAAAGCCTTGCCGGGCTGAAGGGTGGCGGGGCCCCGGCCTGGTTGATGAGCCACCCCAAGACGGCAGAACGGATTTCGGCCATCGAAGCGCTGGAGGCGCGCTGGCGCGAGAACGGCCAGCCGGAATAGCGAGCGTCAGACGTCCCGGGGCGCTGCCCCGGACCCCGGCATATTTACGGAACAAAGAGGGGCAGGCTCAGCGCGAGAGGGCCTTGCCCAGGCGCGGAAGACGCGCGCGTTTAAGAAGCGCCCGCAGCGGCAATTGAGTGCCCGACAGGCGCTCGGCCTCGGCATGGGTTGTGCGCACGACCTGCTCCACCGGGTCGGGATCGGACAACCACATCTCCATCAGAATCGCATCGGGGGGGCGTGCTGCGACATCGTAGCCGGACAATTCGCGCGCGGGAAAATCGCGCAGATTAAGGGTGATGATCGTGTCGGCGCGGGCCGCGATGGCGGTTGCCAGCACATGGATATCGGCCGGATCGGGCAGCCACAGGGGGGCCTCATCGCCGGGCGGTATCAGCGCGCCCGGAAAGCGCGCATTGGCGCGCGCGCCCTCGGCCTCGGCCAGGGCGGCATCGGCGGCACCGCCGTTGCGCGCAGCGGCGCGGCGCCATTCCTCAAGCAGCCGCTCGGACCAGATCGGGGCAATGAGCCCACGCTCAGAGCATCCAAGAAGGATTTGTCGCAGGACGGTTGGATAAAGCACGCAAGCGTCGAGAACCGCGATCATAGGCGGAACGCGAGCGCCTTGAGGTAGCCGGTGTCGCTCAGGCTGGGATGCACCGGGTGGTCGGGGCCCGCGAAGCCGGTATGCAGCAAGCGCGGCGCGCGCCCGGCCCGCCCGATCCCGCGCAGGCAGGAGGCCCGGAATTTGTCGAGGCTGGCCGCATGCGAACACGAACACAGGATCAGCGTGCCGCCCTCCGCCACCAGCGGCGCGGCCAGGCGCGCGACCCGTTCATAGGCGCGCAGGCCCTTGTCGAGCGCGGGCTTCGACGGGGCGAAGGCGGGGGGGTCGGCGATGACCAGATCGAATTGCGCGGGCCCCGCGGCCAGCTCCTCCATCGCGGCAAAGGCATCGCCGGTGCGCGTGGCAAGTCGGCCCGCCTGGCCCATCGCTTCGGCGCCAGCCACCGCCAATTCCAACGCAGGCGCAGATGCATCGACCGCCAACGCCTCCTGAGCGCCCGCCGCCAGCGCGGACAGCGCAAAGCCACCCACATGGGAAAACACATCCAACACGCGCGCGCCCTCGGCCAGCCGCGCCGCAAACGCATGGTTCGGACGCTGATCATAAAACAGGCCGGTTTTCTGCCCACCCATCACATCGGCCATGTAAATCGCGCCGTTCATCGGCACAGGGATCGGGCCATCGGGGGCGGTGCCGCTCAGAACCGCCATCTCTTCGGGCAGCCCCTCCAGCGCGCGGGCCCGCGAGGTGCCGTTCTTGAGGATCGTGGTGCAGCCGGTGGCCTCCGTCAGGATCGAGACAAGATCATCGATCCGATCCTCCAACCAGACCGCGTTGGGTTGCACCACCAGCGTGTCGCCGAACCGGTCCACGATCAGGCCCGGCAGGCTGTCACCCTCTGCATGGATCAGCCGGTAATACGGGGCGTCGTAAAGCGCCTCGCGCAAGGCCAACGCGCGCGCGACCTTATGGGCCAGCCAATCCCGGTCAATCGCCGCGTCCGGGTTCGCGTCCAGGATACGCAGGCCGATCCGCGCGCCCACACTGGCCACCCCGACGCCAAGGGGCTGTCGGTCGGCATCGTGCAACAGCGCCAAAGCGCCCGCCGGCACGGCCTTGGACCGCCGGTCCAAAACGAGATCATCGGCCCACGCCCAAGGGTGGCCATGGCGAATGCGGCGGGCATCTGCCTTGGGTTTCAGGCGCAGAACGGGCAAAGGGGACGCTGTCATAGCGCCCCCTCTAGCGGGTTCTTCAGGTGGGGAAAAGGCTCAGCGGGCGAGTGCGCTTACAAGCACGCTCGGCGTCACCGTGCCGATGAATTCCGCCTCGATCCAATCTTCCAGACGGCGCGTGATGCGCAGCCGCTGGGTCAGACCGGCCGCGTCCGCTTCGACCGCGTCATTGCCACCAAGCGCCGGGAAGGTGAGGTCGAACGCCTCGGGACCGGACAGGATCACGCCCGTATCGGCATGCACGATGGTCATGACGAATTCGATCTCCTGCTCGCTCGGCAGGTTCGAATAGCGCACGCGCTGGGTCTGCGCATGGAAGCGGGTCATGCGGATGTTGACGATCACCGGGACCGTTCCAGTGACCTGCTCGAATGCGGGGGTCAGCGCCTCGGTCATCAGGGTGTCGACCTGGGTGTGACGGTCGCCAATCGGATCTTCGCGCCAGACGATGTCCGCGCGCGGCTTGATCGTGTTGGCCTCGCTGACCGTCAGGGTGCGCGGCACGTCGACATCGACGCCAATGACATCCCAATCCTGCGTCACCATGTTGTCCACGGCGGGCGGTGGGCTATCGAATGCCAAATCGCGCGACACGCCGGTGCCACCGACGCAACCAGCGAGCACCAGCACCGAACCAAGAAGCATTGCGGGGATGAAACGAGCTTTCATCATGGGACTTCTCCTGCACGCCAGATGCCTGGGCGCCAAACGACGCAAGGCACTGGCCCTAAGTTGCATGCCTCGATCATTTTTCGCCGAGACATGGTTAATTGTGCTGGAAAAGGGCGGCGCAAACGCGGTGCCCATGGGGTCATTCGGCGGTGAAGGAATGGAAACAATCCGCCGTATTTGAGGCGAATTTTAGACGAATGCGTTGGAAATGTGGCGGTGCGCGAGGTCAGTCGAGCGCGCGTATCCCCGCCACCTGTGCCTTGGCCCCCTGCAACACCCAGGCATGTTCCGACGCGATGAAGAACATCGAAAACCCGTAGGCGCGCAATGCCTGCGCCCGCTCGGCATCGGTCACGAAGGTCACATGCCCCTTGCCATGGGCCGACGTCGCAGCGGCGGTTTTAGCCATCGCGGCGTTCAAATCGGGGTTGTCCAGCGTGTCATGGCCATAGGCCACGGTCAGGTCGGCAGGCCCCACAAACAAGGCGTCGATGCCGTCAATCGCGGCGATCGCATCGGCAGCCTCGACCCCCTCGGGCTCTTCGATCTGGGCGATCACGACAGTTTCCGCAGCGCTTTGGGCGAGGATGTCGGGCATTGGCCGCGTCGCGTAGCCCGCCCACCTGGTGGAACCCGCATAGCCGCGGCCGCGATGGCCGAACCGCGCCGCACGGGCGACGTCGGTGGCCAGTTCGGGTGTGGCGACATGGGGCACCACGACGCCGCAGGCCCCGTCATCAAGGGCGCGGCCGATGTTTTCGGGTGCGGCCGATGGTACGCGGACAAGAACCGGGAAATCCGCCGCGCGCGACAACGCCATGCAGGCGGAGATGCTGCCGCGGTCGAACGGCGCGTGTTCGCAATCAAGGCAGACAAAATCGAGCCCGGACAGGATCAGAACCTCAAGCATATCGACGCTCGGCGTCTTCATGAAGGTCCCGGCCAGCGGAACGCCTCCGGTCACTTTACCGCGAAATTCCGAGATCGACATGGATGCGCGCTTTCTGCTTTGGTTGCCACGGCGCCAAGGCCGGGCTGACTTGCGAACACTGGCGAGCCGGGCCCGCAAAGGCAACCGGCAAGTGGCGCCTGTATCGGCCTTGCGCATCTAGCTTATTCGGCGGGCGGCGCGGCCTCGGGCATCATATCCGACAGGGCGGCACCCGTGCCATCCGGGGCCGCGTCGATGCCAAGACCCGGTGCGCTTTGCGTCGGCGCGGCCTGCGTCTGGGCAATCTGGGCGGCCAATGCATCCATCGACGCGCCACCGGGTGCTCCGGGCGCGCCAGGTGCGGGGCCGGGCGTGACATTTGGCGGTGTTGGCGCAGGGGCCGCCGTGCGCAGGCCAGCCTCGCCCCCCGGGCTCGCCGCCGGGCCGTTTGCATCGCCCAGGCGCACCGCGCGGCGACCGCCGATCTGCCCCAACTTGCCCCTCGCGAAGACGAAGCCGCCTTCGCTTTCAAGCGTCACCGCACTCAGATCCGCACGGTCGAACGGGATCAAATCGCCGTCTTGCAACGCCTCGACCTTGGCCAGCGGCATGTCCACCCGCATCAGCACGGCGTTCAGGGCCAGCGGTGCGGGCCCAAGCGCGGCCAACATATCGGACTTCCAACTGTCCGGGCGCGGCGGTTTGGCCTCAAGCCGCTTGCCGTTTTGCCGCGCCAGCGCCGGATCGGTCGGCAAAAGGATCATCAGCTTGCCGGTTTTCAGGCCCGCCGCCGTCACCTTGGCCTGCAACAGGTGATATCCGCGGGCCGGAAGCAGCAGGTTGACCTGACTGCGATCCTTGATCCGACTGCCATACCGCAGCCGCTCGGGCCAGCTTCGCCCGTTGATCCCGTTGCCCTCAAACGCCAGGGCCCCGAACATCAGGTCGATGAAATCGACGCAAAGCGCCTCGTCGATGCGCGTGACCGCGCGCGGTGGGCCCTGCGCCTCTTCCACGCGACCCGTGGTTTGCACCTCGATCAGGGCATCGACCAACGTGTTCTCCAACGTCAAAAGGCCGCGCCGCCCGTCCATATCTTCGGTGGCCGCGATCAGGCCGTGGTCGGGAAAGCCGTCGATCGCTGCCTGCAAGTCCACATCCAGCGCGATCTCGATCCCCTCAAAGCTGATCCCGAACCCCTCCATCGGGGCGCCCGCGCGCCGCACGGCACGGGTCAGGGCCACTTCCAATTGGGTCGACAATTCCTCGGGCCGCATCCCCACGCCGGAATGCGCCGCAATCTTGCGGGCCAGGACAGGGCGCGTGTCAGGGGCGGACATCTCGGAACAAGGCCTTCTGGCTGTTGATAAAAGCGGGTGCGCGTAGATGTGCCACGAAAGACGTTAACGAATGCCTTACACCGGATCTTTTTCAACATGCCTCAGCGTCAGGCCATCCACTCCATCACCCATCACGCCGCCCGCGATGCCCGCGCCGGAAGGCGCACCCGGAACGTTGCGCCGCCCGCGCCCGGCACGTAATGCAAATCACCGTCGAGCCGCGCCATGATCTCGCGGCTGATGGCCAGGCCAAGCCCCGCCCCCGGTGCGCCGCGCGCGGTATCGAGGCGGGCGAATTTCTCAAAGATCAGAGCCTCTTGCCGGGTCGAGATCCCGCTGCCGTTGTCGGAAAATTCCACCACGACACCCTGCGCGCCCGAAACGACAGAAATGACAAGCTGCGGCGTCTGCGCATCGCAATATTTGCGCGCGTTGGAAATCAGGTTGATGAACACCTGCGCCAGCCGGTCACTGTCGGT
>CAZPJO010000077.1:0-1930 GCA_964586895.1 uncultured Roseicyclus sp. | reverse complement strand
GGCCACCGCCTCGCGCGTGCGGTCGCGCGAAATGGTGATGCCACCGCCCGCCTCTGCCCCGGCCGCGTTGATCGCGCGGTCCAGAACATCGGCCAAATTCGCCTCGCCCAGGTTCAGCGTCACGCGCCCGTTTTCCAGCACGCTGAGATCGAGAAGATCGTCCAAAAGCCGCGTCAGGCGCAGGCTTTCGTCATGGATGATCCGCGAAAAGCGTGTGCGCGCGGCGTCATCGACCTTGTCGGCCTGCATCAGGATTTCGGAAAACGACCGGCTCGACGTCATCGGCGTGGGCAATTCGTGGCTGATCTGGCTCAGGAAATCGTCCTTTTGCACCGACAATTCGGTCAGCTTGGCATTGACCTCGCGCAGGCGGCCAGCGGTCTGCGCCAGCTCTTCGGATTTGGCCTCAAGCTGGCTGGAATATTCCATGATCTGCGCGGTTTCATCGGCCACCGCCAGAAGATCGCGCACACTCACGCTGGCCGCGCCGGTGATCTGCGCCACCATCGCATGGGCCGTCGCCACCCCGACAGAGCCCGCCAATTCGCGCTCCAGCCGTTCGAGGAAATCGGCGGTCGGTTCGGGCAATTGCCCATCGCGCCCCTGCGCGCGCGCGGTGTCGCGGAACAATTTGATGGCCCGGTCATCGCCCATGATCCGCTGCGCCATGATGCGCAGATCATCCGATGCACCAACCGCCCCCGTCCACCCCTTCACGGCGCGCGAATGATCGAACACGTTGACGAATTGCGCGCCCTGCAACCGCTCCAACGGGCTGGGAAAGCTGAGCAGCGAGCCCATGATGAACAGGGCCGTATTGACCCCCAGCGACAGGACCATCGCCGTCATCAACGGATCGCCGGCCTGCAACCCAAGCGGCGTGGTGGGGGCAAGCCATCCGATGCCCCATGGCCCATCGGACAGGACCCCGGGCATCAGCCCGCCGGTTTCGGCCACGTTGGGCAACAACAACAGCCACATCCAGATCAGGAACCCGGCCCCGATCCCCAGCGCCGCACCCATCCGCGTGGCCCCACGCCACAGAATGCCGCCCACCAGGGCCGGCAGGATCTGCGCCACCCCCAGAAACGAAATCAACCCGATCGAGGCCAGCGCCGCCGCCCCCCCCGACATCCGGTAATAGATCCAGCCAAGCGCCAGGATCGCCGCAATCGACAAACGCCGCGCCCTCAACGCCACCTTGCGCATGTCCTGGCTCATCGCCACCTGCGACGTTGCAGAGCGCAGCCATAGCGGCACGATGATATGGTTCGACACCATCGTCGATAGCGCCAGCGCCGCCACGATCACCATCGAGGTGGCCGCCGAAAACCCGCCCAGAAACACCAGCAACGCCAACCCGTCCTGCCCAAGGCTCAGCGGCACGGTCAGAACATAAAGATCGGGGTTGTCGCCCGTGCCCGGCAAACTCATGCCCGCCACCGCGATCGGCACCACGAACAGCGAGATCACCATCAGGTAAAGCGGAAATGCCCACCCCGCCGTGGCCAGGTGCCGCTCGTCGGAGTTTTCACCACCAGCACCTGAAACATCCGCGGCAGGCACAGGATCGCCGCCCCCGCCAGCACCGTCAGACCCAGCCACCGCGCGCCGTTCACCGGCGTCTGCGCCACCGCCGAGGCCTCGATCCGCGCCAACATGTCCCCCGGCCCGTCCGCCACGCCCCACACGACGAAAATGCCCACCGCGACGATGGCGGCCAGCTTCACGATGGCCTCGGCCGCGATGGCACTGACCAATCCGGGGTGGCGTTCATTGAGGTCAAGCGACCGGGTGCCGAAGACGATGGTGAACAACGCCATTCCCGCCGCGACCCAAAGCGCGGTGTTGACCGTGTCCCCGGCATTGGTGAACACCGAAAACGAAAGCGCAACCGATTGCAATTGCAGCGCAATATAAGGCGTCGTCC
>CAZPJO010000076.1:0-9451 GCA_964586895.1 uncultured Roseicyclus sp. | reverse complement strand
ATTCCATGGTGGATTGCATCGTGCCCGCGACCGGCCCCGATGAGCTGGAGCTGGCCCACAGCCTTGGTGTGGCGGACACTGCGCCCGTTACTCATGAGAATTACCGCCAATGGGTCATTGAAGATGACTTTTGCGCGGGGCGCCCCCGTTGGGAGGACGTGGGCGCAACAATGACCCCGCATGTGCATGCCTACGAGGCGATGAAGATCCGCATCCTGAACGCGGGTCATCAGGTGCTGGCCAATGCGGGCGAGCTTCTGGGCTGCGAGACGATTGCCGATTGCATGGCCGACCCCGATATCCTGGCGTTCTGGCGCAAGGTCGAGGCTGACGGGATCGCGCCCTTTGTCGAGGCGGTGCCGGGCATGACGCCCGCCGCATATGTCGACCTGATTGAGACGCGCTTTGCCAATCCGGCGATCAAGGACACCGTGCGCCGCGTGGCCTTTGACGGGTCGTCCCGGCACACTGGTTTCATCCTGCCGATCCTGCGCGAAGCTTTGGCCGCCGACGCCTCGGTCGAGGCGCTGGCCTTGGTTGAGGCGCTTTGGGCGCGGATGTGTTTCGGCACCCGCGAAGATGGCTCGGTCATAGAGGCGAATGACCCCGAGTGGGACGCGCTGAACACGGCCGCAGCCGAGGTCGCGACGACCCGTGACCCAGCGGCGTGGTTGGCGCAAAGCCAGATCTACGGCGATCTGGGCAATACCGCCGCATTCGCGGAGCCGTTCAATCGGTGGCTGACGCTGATCTGGAAGGACGGAACGCGCGCAGCCCTCAAGGCGTTTGTCGGCTAAGCATCTGAGAAAAATCTTATAATCTTGCCACAAGCCCGCGCATAGGGCTTGCTTGACCGGGTCGCCCTGTCCGTTAGTGTGTATACTTACGGAACGGAGACGCCATGGACGACGCAATACTCATTGCAGGCGGCGGGATCGGCGGATTGGCGGCGGCGGCGGCGCTGGCCGGGAAAGGCATCGCGTCCATCGTGTTGGAGCAATCCGGCCAATTGGGCGAGATCGGCGCAGGCATTCAGATCGGGCCCAACGGCTTTCATTGCTTTGATGCGCTTGGGATCGGGCCGCAGATGCGCGAGACGGCGGTGTTCATCGACGCCCTGCGCCTGATGGATGCCGAAAGCGCCGAAGAGATCACCCGCATTCCGTTGGAGGCCGATTTTCGAGCGTATTTCGGCAACCCTTATGCGGTCGTTCATCGGGCCGAGCTGCATCAACTTCTGCTGCAACGGTGCCGCGACAGCGGGCTGGTCGAAATCCGCACGAACCATGCCGTCACCGGCTATGCGCAGGATGGCGCCCGCGTCACATTGCACTGCCGCGATCAACCGCAGATCACGGGCCGCGCCCTGATCGGGGCGGAGGGGCTGCGCTCGCCCATTCGGGCGCAAATGCTGGCCGATGGCGAGCCGGTGGTGTCGGGCCACACGACCTATCGTTCGGTGATCCCGCGCGCGGTCATGCCCGAAGACCTGCGGATGAACGCCGCGACGCTCTGGGCCGGGCCGAAGTGCCATATCGTGCATTATCCGCTGAAGGGCGGGACGGTGTTCAACCTTGTCGTGACCTATCACCGCGATGTGGATGAGGCTGTTTCGGGCCGCCCCGTCACCCACGCGGAGGTCGCAGTGGGATTTGATCATGTGCACCCCAAAGCCCGCGCGGTGATCGAACATGGCCGCGACTGGAAGCAATGGGTGCTGTGCGACCGGGAACCGGTCAGCCGCTGGACCGAGGGGCGCGTCGCGCTTTTGGGAGATGCGGCGCATCCGATGCTGCAATATTTCGCGCAAGGCGCCTGCATGGCGATGGAAGATGGCGTCGCGCTGGCCGTGGCGCTGGACGGAAGCGACGAGATCAAGGGCGCGCTCAAGCATTACGAGGCGATGCGCGCGACGCGGACGGCGCGGGTGCAGATGAACTCGCGCCTGATCGGCGACTACATCTATCACCCCGACGATGCCAAGGCCGCCGTGCGCAACGAGGTGATGCAAGCCATGCGCCCGCGCGATTGGTATGATCGGCTGAGCTGGATCTACCGCTCGAACGGATTGCCAGCGGATCAGGGAGGGATTTGAATGACTTACGGGAGTCACAACTTATGACTGACGACACGCACGATACCGTCGCCCACGGGATGCAGCCCGAAGACACCCCCGAATTGCGCGCGCTTTACGACGGGTTCGCGGCGCAATCCCTGATCCCGCTATGGACGCAATTGGGCGATCTGATGCCAATGACACCCGCGCCCAAGGCGGTGCCGCATGTGTGGAAATGGGCCGATCTGCTGCCACTGGCCGAAGCCTCCGGCACGCTGGTTCCGGTGGGGCGCGGCGGTGAACGGCGCGCCATCGGTCTGGCCAATCCCGGCCTCGCGCCGAATGCCTATATCTCGCCGACGCTGTGGTGTGCGATCCAGTATCTCGGGCCGCGCGAAACCGCGCCGGAACATCGCCACGCGCAGAATGCGTTTCGGTTTGTAGTAGAGGGCGACGGGGTCTGGACCGTGGTGGATGGCGACCCGGTGCGCATGTCGCGTGGGGATCTTTTGCTGACGCCCGGCTGGCGGTTCCATGGCCACCACAACGACCGTGACGCGCCGATGGCGTGGATCGACGGGTTGGACATTCCCTTTTCGCAACAGATGGATGTGGGTTTTTTCGAATTCGGGTCCGAGCGTGTGACGGATTACGCAACGCCCAACTTTTCGCGCGGAGAACGGCTGTGGGCGCATCCCGGTTTGCGGCCGTTGTCGGGATTGCAGGATAGTGTTTGCTCGCCCCTCTGCGCATTCCGCTGGGAGCATACGGACCGCGCGTTGACCGAGCAATTGCTGCTTGAAGAGGAAGGGCAGCCCGCAACCGTTGAGCAAGGCCACGCGGCCATCCGCTACACCAATCCGACGACCGGCGGCGACGTGATGCCGACGATCCGGTGCGAATTCCACCGCTTGCGCGCGGGCGTCGAGACGCCAACACGGCGCGAGGTTGGATCGACGGTATTTCAGGTGTTCGAAGGGCGCGGCGCGGTGGTGATGGACGGCGTCGAGCATCGGCTTGAGACCGGGGATCTTTTCACCATTCCGTCGTGGGTGCCGTGGTGCTTGCAGGCCGAGACACAATTCGATCTGTTCCGCTTTTCGGACGCACCGATCATGGAACGGCTGGCCTTCATGCGCACCGATGTCGACGGAGGCTGAGCGCGCGGCGCTGATTGCGCGACAGGGACCGGGCGCGCGGTATGACGCGGCGGAGGCCCCGTCAGAAGCGCTTATGTTGGCGCGACGCGGAACGGCCTATTTCGCGCGCGTTTTGAATGGGTTGAGCGACGCAGACGTGATGGAACCCGCCCACGCAAAGGTGGTCGCGGGCATCGGATATCATGGGCGTGGATTGGCCGAACATCTGGCCGCACTCAGGCAACAGGCGCCCGCGCCGGAAGCGCGACAGGCGCGTGATGCGATCAGCCTGCCGGCCCGCGCGCTGCGCGGTCTGTTTCAGCATTCGGCCATCCACCTCGACGTCGAATGGCGCGACCTGCCGGGGCGGATGTGGTCGGTTGAGGTGCCGGGTCTGGACATGCGCGCGGCGCAAACACCTCTTGCGCGGGCGGAGGCGGTTTGGCGGGCCAGTCTGCATCTCGGCGGGCGGCGCCGCGATCTGCCGCCGGAATTTCGTTAACCGCTCAGACACCCATCGGGCCCGACCGCGCGTGGCCCAAGGACCCGCCGGGCATGGGCCACGCTGGCCCCGCCATCGGGCAAAAGGGCGGCGGGGGAAACCGCAACGCCGTGGCCCGCAAACCGCTCGACCCGAGTGGGCAGGTAGCGGGTGTTGGTGGCGATGGTGCGGCCAGCCTCGTCACGTGCGAGATCAAGATAAAGGATCGCCCCGGTCCGGCGTGGCAAGCTCCATTGCGAAGAGATCAGATTGCCAAGCGAATAGGCCACCGGCACCGTCCTCCCATCCCGAGTGGTGAGCATTTCGATGGGTTGCAGAACATGGGGATGCGCGCCGACAATCGCGGTCGCCCCGGCCTCTGCCGCGGCCTGCGCCAAACGGCGCTGTCGGGCATTCGGACGGGCGGAATATTCCGTACCCCAATGCGGAAGCAGGATCACGGCGTCGATATCTGCGGTGTTTGAAAGGCTCTGGATAAGACTGGGGACAGAGGGTCGATTCCCATAACAATCGAGCACTTGTGACCGGCCATCTGTCAAGCCATTGGTCGAAAAAGTACAAGCAACAAACGCCACCGTTTGCCCCGAGACCTGCCGCGTGACGTGCCAGATCGGCTCAGCCCCGCGCGCGATGGTACCGGTTGACGGCAATCCCGCCTCTGCCAAGGCCTGAAGCGTCAAATCGGCTCCCAAAGCGCCGCGATCCAGCGCGTGGTTGTTGGCGGTCTGGATCACGTCCACGCCCGCATCGCGAAGGACGCGTGCAATCGAAGGATGGTAGTTGAACCGCGGATATCCGGTATAGGCCCGCCCATCATAAAGCGTCCCGGGATCGGCAATCGGGCGGTTGGCAAGGTTGATGTTGCGCGCGGCGGGCCCTTCGAGGTTCACGACCGTGACCTCGGCCTGCGACAAGGCGACGGCAATCGGCGCAAAGGCGGGGGCGAAGCCATCGGGCCGGGCGGCGGCGTCACGCTGGATCAGGCTGTGCAGGAGAACATCGCCGCCAAAGGCCAGATCGGGCCGCGCGCAGCTGCCGCCGGTGGGGCCGGTCGGGGTGCAGGACAGCAGGCAGAGCAGAGCCGCTGCTTTAAGTGCGGCGCGAAAGCCCGTTGATTTGATTGAAGATCCCATGGCCTGCACCTGTGGATAACTTATCCACAGAAGCCCGCATCGGGGCGGCCTGTCAATCTGCGGGCATCGTGTCACGCAGCCAGCCGTCACTGAACCGCAACGCTGCGCAGCCCCCGAACCGCGCCGCGCGCTCGATCTCGGCGGTGAGCCGGGCCATTCTGCCCTGCCCCATCCGCACCCCGGCCTCTGGCCAGAAGGCGCGGATGGCCAGCACATCGCCGTCGCGCGCGATATCGATGCGCCCGATCAAACGCGTGCCTTCAAGCACTGGAAAAACGTAATACCCGTAGCGGCGTTTCGGGGCGGGCACAAAAATTTCGATCCGGTAGTGAAACCCAAACAGCCGCTCGGCGCGGCTGCGGGTCAGAAACGCTTCAAGATGGCGGCGGCTGCGGTCGCGCAAGGCGGGGTCGAACGGCGACAGGATGCGCACGCGGGGACCGGGATCGGGCATCTGGGCAAGACGCATCTCGATATCGGGCCAGGCGACGGACCGGCGGGTTCGGCCATCGACGCAGGCGATATCAACCTCGACCACCCGCCCCTGCGCCAGCGCTTGGGCAACCCAGGTCTTGGCGTCTTGCGGGCGCACAAGATCGAAGAACGCGGCCAATTCGCCGCTGGTCGCGAAGCCCAAGCGGTCCAACGCAGCCGCACATCCCCAATCGATGATCTCCGCATCGCTGAGCCGCGCATTCAGACGCTCGGGCGGGATCACACGCTCTGACAAATCGTAGAATTTGCGGAA
This sequence comes from uncultured Roseicyclus sp., assembly GCA_964586895.1. Classification (GTDB taxonomy): domain Bacteria; phylum Pseudomonadota; class Alphaproteobacteria; order Rhodobacterales; family Rhodobacteraceae; genus Gymnodinialimonas. Next base: position 3,873 of record CAZPJO010000076.1, on the reverse strand, counting down.
CCCCTGCCGTTTCGTGACCGCCAGATCCCCCGCCCGCCAAAGATATTCCAACGCCACTTTGGAGGGCCGCCAATCCCACCAACCGGTTGACTTTTCTGCCTCGTCCTCGGCCAGATCCGTGGTGCAGCAGGCGCCATTTTCGGCGACATGGGCCAGCACCTTGTCAATCTCGGCATGGAAGCCCTGGCCGTGCCAATCCTTCCACTTGCCGTGAAGACGCGCGCGGTCACGCTCGAACCGCATGCGCCACATCGGGTAAAATTCCATCGGAATGATCGACGCGTCATGGGTCCAATGTTCGAACGTCGCGCGGCCCCGGTCGTTGATCCAGCGCAGGCCCTCGGGCCGGTAGGTTTGCCGCCGCGACCAAAGGATCAGGTCATGGGCGCGGGCGAAGGTGTTCACGCTGTCGACCTGCACAAAGCCAAGGCGTTGGACCAATTCCGCGAGTGCGCCGCCCTTTGCGGGACCGGTGGGTGCCTCGATCAAGCCGTGGCGATGCAGGAAAAGACGCCGCGCCGCTGCATTGGAGATCTCTAGCACCCGTCACGCCGCATCATGCCAGTCCCAGGGCCGGGTGAATTCCCCAAGGACGGCTTTCACACCCTCCGCGTCGCTTTCGCCGTTGCGGGCCAGATGGGCCACAAGGCCGCGCTTCTTGTCGTCGCTGACCGACACCACACGCGCGGCATGGCCCGCCGTTTCCAACGCTGTGTTGTAGACCCGGGTGATCGCGCGTTTGCGCAGATCCGGCTTGAACACCTTGCCGACTGCAGTTTTGGGCAATTCATCAAGTATTTCCAGATGCTTGGGGATCGCGGCGCGTTCATGAATATGCTCGGACGCATAAGACAACAGTTCGGCCTCGGTCACGGTCGCGCCTTCCACAAGCTCTACATAGACACAGGGCAATTCGCCCGCGAAGGCGTCCGGTTGCCCGATGGCACCGGCAAAGGCGACGGCATCGTGCCCTGCCAGCGCCTCTTCGATTTCGGCAGGGTCGATGTTGTGGCCACCGCGAATGATAAGGTCCTTGGCGCGGCCCGTGATCCAGACATAGCCATCTTCGTCGATCCGCCCCAGATCCCCGGTGCGCAGATAGCCGTCATAGTGGAACAAATCGTTGTTCTTGTCGGTTTCCGTATAGGTGTGCCCGACAAAGACGCCGGGGCTGGACACACAGATTTCGCCCACCGCATCCACACCGCATTCGGTCGGGCCGGCGGGCGTTTCACAGACGATCTTTATATCGGTATGGGGGAACGGCACGCCGATGGAGCCGATTTTCTTTTCCCCTTCCACGGGGTTGCACGACACCAGACACGTCGCCTCCGTTAGGCCGTAGCCTTCGATCAACGTCACGCCGGTGGCCTTTTCAAAGCGGTGAAACAGCTCGACCGGAAGCGGCGCGGAGCCCGAAAACGCGGTCTTCACCGATGACACATCGGCATCCACCGGGCGTTGCATCATCGCGGCAATCGCGGTCGGGACGGTGATGATGAAGCTGATATTCCAGCGTTCGACCAGCTTCCAGAAATTGTCGAACACACCTTCCCCGCGATACCCCTGCGGCGTCGGGAACACGACATGCGCGCCCGACGCGACCGATGCCATCAAAATCACTTGGCAGGCGAAGACATGAAACAGCGGCAGGGGGCAAATCAGGTTGTCCTGCTCGGTAAACAGGAGCGTATGGCCGATCCAGCCGTTGTAGATCATGCCGGAATATTTGTGCTGCACGACCTTGGGCATGCCGGTCGTCCCGCCGGTGTGGAAATAGCACGCAACGCGGTCTTCCTGCGGGTCCTCGAAGGCCAAAGTGGTCGGCTGCTTGGCGCATTCGGCGGCAAAGTTCAGAACACGGGCCTTGTGTGGAACGGGATTTTTCGGGCGCATCAGCGGGACAATGAATTTCTTCAACCCCGTCAGGTAGCGCAACAGATCCACCTCAAGCACCGCCTCGACATTCGGCGCATGACGCAGTGCCTCTGCCACCTTCTGGGCGACGTCGGTCTTGGGAAAGGCCTTCAGCGTAACGACAACCTTGGCGTTGGTCTCGCGCAGGATCGCGCCGATCTGCTCGGGCTCCAGCAGCGGGTTGATCGGGTTAACGATTCCGGCCACCGCCCCACCCAGGATGGTCACCACCGCCTCGTTGCAATTGGGCAGGACAAACGCAACACTATCGTCGTTGGGGCCCACACCAAGGGCGCGGAACAGGTTGGCGGCTTGCGTCACGCGGCCGTGCAACTCGGACCAGGTTAGAGTTTCCGCCGGATCCCGCGCACCGGACAGCAGTTGGAACGTGATCGCATTCCGCGGGCCGTGGGCCTGCATCGTCTGGCTCAGAAGGCCGTAGAGCGTTGTCGCGGGCTGGGTGTCAGGCCACGGTTTGTCCTGCTCGATCGTCTTGATATCCTCCACCGAAGCAAAGCGCGCCATGGCGTCCTCCCGTTTGGTCTGCGTGCGGGCGCCGTTCGGCGGCGCCTCGTGCGGGAAAGCATCGGGGAAAGTCGTGCGTCGCGCAACTCTGACGCGGCGTTTCGCCTTATTCGGCGGCAAGACCTGCGGTGAATTGCAATTGCGCCAGGCGCGCGTAAAGACCACCCTGCGCCACCAGCGCATCATGCGTGCCTTCGGCAACGATCCGGCCCTCGTCGAAGACAAGGATGCGGTCGGCCTGTTTCACGGTGGCCAGACGGTGCGCGATAATCAGGGTCGTGCGCGTCTTGGACAGCTCTCCGACCGCGTCCTGCACGGCGCGTTCACTTGCGGCATCAAGCGCGCTTGTGGCTTCGTCCAGAAGAAGGATCGGCGCGTCGCGCAGGATCGCGCGGGCAATCGCGATGCGCTGCTTCTGACCGCCCGACAACATCAATCCGCGCTCACCGACATAGGTGTCGTAGCCCTGCGGAAGAACGCTGAGGAATTCATGGGCTGCGGCGGCGTGGGCGGCGGCCTCGACTTCGGCATCCGTGGCATCGGGTCGCCCGAAGCGGATGTTTTCGCGCGCTGAGGCCGCGAAGATCACCGGGTCCTGTGGGACCAGCGCCATGGCCGAGCGGAATTCCTTGCGCTCCATCTCCGGCAACGCCACGCCGTCAAGCGTGATCGCCCCGCCTTCGGGGTCATAAAACCGCATCAGAAGCTGAAACACCGTCGATTTGCCAGCGCCCGAAGGCCCAACAAGGGCCACCGTTTCGCCGGGCGCGATGGTGAAGTTGACCCGGTCCAGCGCAATCGTTTCGGGCCGAGTGGGATAGCGGAACAGCACATCATCGAACACGATCTCGCCACGACCACCCAGCGGCAAAGACAATCCGTTGCGCGGATCATCGACGCTGTCGTCGGTGTCGAGCAATTCGATCAACCGTTCGGTCGCGCCCGAAGCGCGTTGCAATTCGCCCCAGATCTCCGACAAGGCCCCGACCGACCCCGCCACCATGATCGCATAGATCAAGAACTGGATCAGCGCGCCGATGCTCATCTCTTCGGCGCGAACATCGCGCGCACCGACCCAAAGCACGCCGACAATGCCGGTAAACACCAGCGTGATCACGATCACCGTCATCAACGCCCGGATCGCGATGCGCTTTTTGGCGGAGCCGAAGGATTTTTCGGTCACGTCATCGAACCGCGCGGCAGAAGGGCGTTCATGGGTAAACGCCTGCACCGTCTGGGCGGCCAGCAAGGCCTCGGACGCATTGCCCGAACTTTCGGCGATCCAATCCTGATTTTCGCGCGACAGGGCCCGCACCCGGCGGCCCAATACGACGATCGGCACGATCACCAACGGCACAATCAGCAGAACCGCAGCCGTCAGTTTCGGCGCCGTCCACAGCATCAGCGCGATCCCCCCCAGCAGGATCAACG
>CAZPJO010000075.1:0-9494 GCA_964586895.1 uncultured Roseicyclus sp. | reverse complement strand
TCTCAGCACAGTCCTGGACGATTACAGCCGCTACATCATCGCCTGGAAGCTCTGCACCAATATGCGGGCTGAGGATGTGACGGACACGCTGGACTTGGCATTGCAAGCATCAGGCTGCGATCAGGTCCATGTTGTCCACAAGCCGCGCCTGCTCAGCGACAATGGATCAAGTTACGTCTCAGGTGATCTGGCTGAGTGGTTGCAGGACAAGGGGATGAAACACTCACGCGGTGCGCCGTATCATCCGCAGACCCAAGGCAAGATCGAGCGTTGGCACCAGACGTTGAAGAACCGTATCCTGCTCGAAAACTACTTCCTACCTGGCGATCTTGAGGCGCAGATCACGGCCTTCGTCGAACATTACAATCACCAACGCTACCACGAGAGCATCAACAACGTCACACCCGCCGACGTCTATTTCGGTCGGGACAAAGCCATTCTCAAACAACGCGAAAGGATCAAACAAACGACACTCGAAGCGCGCCGCTTGCATCACCGCAAACACGCCGCATAATCAATCCAACCAGATGAGCAAAACTCTCCCCTAGTTCACGCCGCCATTGGTGCCAAAAAATCCCGACGACGGAAAAGGAAGAAGCTCGATGCGGCAAAGGCGATGGTGAGTCCGAAGACGATTTTAATGAGCCGCCGAAACCCGCCGCCCGCATCGCCAAAGGCAAGGGTCAGCCCGGCAACAATGATGTTGATTACCGCGACAATCTTGGCGACAGGTCCCTCGATCGACTCGAGGATTGATTGGAGCTGCGCTTCCCACGGCATGCCGGACCCGGCGGCAATGGCAGTATCCGGCAACGCGAGGGAAGCCGTCACAAGCCCTGCGACGATGATTTGGCGGACTGCAGTGAACCTGATCATGAGCGGCCTCCTTCAAGTCTGGTGAGAAGGTCTTTCAACGCATAATCGCCTTCCGCAGTCAGACCGGTGACGCGGGCAAGCTCAGCCAACCGCCGCTCTGCACCTCGGCCCGTTAGAACCGCGATGAGATCAATGGTTTCCGCGATGAGCGCGCGAGGAACCGTGACGACGGTTTCTTGAATCAACTGTTCAAGTCGACGGATTGCACCCATAGCGGACCTCGCATGGATGGTTCCGATGCCGCCGGGATGGCCGGTTCCCCAGGCCTTGAGCAAATCAATAGCCTCAGCCCCACGGACTCCTCCAATCGGAATGCGGTCGGGTCGAAGCCGAAGAAACGAGCGCATGAGGTCGGACATCCCAAATGTTAAATACCGCCAACCCCGCCTCAAGAGAGGTTTCTCTGACAAGACCGAGAATTGGGCTGCGGCGCGGCCCCTGAAAGAGGTTGCTCGCCCCGCCAAGTCATCGGTACTCAGGTGTGGTCTGGCTTCGGTTACACCGACTGTTCGCGTCGATTTTTGTTCAGCGCCATCAAATTCCCGAGCTCGATTGTCGGGGTCATAATGTGGACGTCCTCACGCTTGGTTTTCACACCTCTAATTGTGTCCAAAATGACCCGTGCGGCTGTTTCGCCGATCTCACGGCGTGCGGTTCGAGACGTGGAAATCTTTCCGGGAAAGCCTTCGAGGATACCCAGTCCGTTGAACCCGACCAGTGCCAAATCTGTCGGAACAGCGAGGCCTGCCGCGAGGCAGTGGCACAATCCGCCAAACGCAAGGTCGTCGTTGGAGAAGTAGATGCAATCGAGATCACCATGGCGCAGCAGGAGTTGGGCCGTCATGTGCCGTCCGCAAGCCACGGTAGAGAGATCAGCGCCCTCGTCATGCAGCTGCGCATCAATTGCATCCACAAAATCGAGACCTTGTTCGCGCAATCCGTCGCGAAAGCCCTGCTTGCGCTTGGCCGCGCGCGTATCCATGCCCAGGTTGCGTCCGATATAGCCGACGCGTCGGATGCCCTTCGCTAAGAGTGCCGTTGCCATTTCAGAGCCAGCACCCCTGTGTGAGAACCCAACGCAGGCATCGATTGGGTCACCATCGCAATCCATGATCTGCACGATTGGAATTCCGGCATTCGCCAAAAGGGCGCGTGTTTTTTCCGGTTGGTCCAGACCCGTCACGATCAACCCAGCTGGCCGCCAAGACAACATGTTGCGAATTATTTCGTATTCAGCGCCGTGGTCGTAATCTGTCACGCCGAATACAGGTTGAAGCGGAGTGCCTTTCAGCGCGTCGGTCACGCCGGACATGACTTGCGGAAACACGATGTTCGACAGGCTTGGGACGACGACCCCGATCAGGTCGGTACGCTTGCTTGACAGCGAAGCGGCCAGGTGATTCCCGAAATACCCAATCTCCCGCGCCGCCCGTTTCACCTTCTCGGCACTGGCCTCGGACACATCTTTGTCGCCTCGAAGCGCGCGGGAGGCGGTCATTTTGCTGACTCCCGCCGCAGCCGCCACGTCGACCAGAGTTTTCCCTGTTATCATGCGTTTACCGCTCATTTGCCGGCTTCTTTCCAATGTGTTGGACTCGCTCAATGTGCTTTTTTGCCGTCCAAGAGCCCGTCAAGTTGTTGACACCGTATCACCATTCGTGACTATCGTGACAACATTGGTATCGGTACCGGTATCGATCCCATTTCTGTCTGTCTTGAGTAAAAACGCAAGGCGAAGCTAATTCGCCGGAATATCTTACTGCACCTTTTCCGGGTGCCCTTGGGAGGAAATATGAACAAACACACACTTAAGTCCGTCATCATTGCCGGCCTCACCGCGAGCACGTCGCTTTATGCGACCATGGCCGTATCGCAAGAGTATCAATGGACGTTCCAGACGTCTGCGCAGGCGGGAGATAACTTTTTCCCGATCCAGGAAGCTTGGGCGGAACGTGTCGGCGAGCTGTCCGATGGTCGCATCGAGATTACCGTGGTTCCGGTGGGCACGATTGTGGCGCATAATGAAACGCTTGATGCGGTGGGCTCTGGCATTCTCCAAGGCCACATCACCGACCCGTCCTATTTCTCCGGCAGAGACCCCGCCTTCGCGATGATCGGGAACCTCGTCGGCGCGTGGTCGGCGCCTGAGCAGATGTTCGACTACATGGCAAACGGTGGCGGTTTTGAGCTCTTCAATGAGTTGGTAAACCCCTACGGCCTGCAGTTCCTTGGCGCATCGGCAACTGGCGTTGAGGCGTTTTTGTCGTCGGTGCCGATCCATGGCGTCGACGATCTTGAAGGCATCCGGATGCGGGCGCCCGAAGGCATGGTTCAGGAAGTGTTCGCAGCCGCAGGCGCGTCGCCTGTGAACCTGCCGGGCTCCGAGGTCTATACATCGCTTGAGCGAGGCGTGATCGACGCGGCCGATTACACTGTCTTCTCGACGAACCATGTGCAGGGCATGCACGAGTTCGCAAACTACCCTCTCTATCCAGGCTTCCACTCCATGCCGGTCATCGAAGTGTCCATGAACAAGGACATCTACGACTCTCTGCCGAGCGAGCTGCAACAGATCTTGGTCGATTCTGTACCTGTTTTCGCGGTAGACATGATCTCTCAGTTGGATGAGCAGAACGCGATCGCTGTCGCTGAGGCCGAGGCCGACCCCGACATCACGATCATCAACTGGTCCGAAGAAGAGCGGGCGCGGTTCCGCGGTATCGCACGGACGCAGTGGTCCAACTGGTCGGAGCGGTCGGACATGGCCGGACAGGTCTATGACAGCGTTACGACCTACCTCGTTGGCGCAGGTTTGCTCGCTGAATAATCCGATCACGCGATGAACCCTCTGAAGAGGCCGCAGGCGGCCTCTTCTATTTTGTGGGTGGACCAGCCCTGAACTGCCTTGGAGCAGAAGATGACAAATCAAGAAACCTCGATGACCGACGCTGAAATCGACGCGCAATTAGAGGCGCTCAAACGGGCTCACGAAAGTGACAGCGCTGGCCCGCGAAATGCTCTGGACCGCGGCATCATCACTTTTGGAACGGCCTTCAGTTTTCTGTTTGCCGTAGCGACCGCGATTTCGGTCTACGAAATTATCGTGCGCTATATTTTCAATTCCCCCACAACCTGGGCCCATGAAACGGTCATCGCACTTATTGCGACATGCTATTTGTACGGCGGAATGCAGTGTCTTGCCTCGGACAAGCATATCCGTATCGGATTGATTTATTTTGGAACCTCCGGCGGAACCCGGCGCTTGCTGGATCTGGTAAATGGGTTTCTGGCGCTGTTCTTTTCGGTGGCGATTGCCTACGCGGCTTCGACAATGGTGGAGCAAGCTTGGTGGAGCCCCCAGGGTGAGCTTCGCCTCGAGCGCTCCGGTTCTGCCTGGAACCCCATTACACCTGCCATCGTCAAGATGCTCTTGTTGATTACCGCCATCGTTCTGGCCGTCCAGTCTGTCGGTCACATCTGGACCGCTTGGAAAGGCACCGGATACCGGCAGAGCGCGGGCGAGCCCCCCAGTGTCATGGCGATCATCGGCATTGCAGCGATCTTCGCCCTGCTGGGCATCGGCGGCTATATCCTCTTCTCGGAGGGGCGTGGCCTTGGCATCGAAGCGGGGTCCGTGCTGCTGATCGGGTCGATCATGGTTCTGATCCTGACGGGCATCCCACTGGCTTTCGTCACCGGCTTGATTGCGATCTTGTTCACGATGGCCTGGTTTGGCCCTTCCGGGGTGCCGCTGGTCTCCAGCCGGATCTATTCCTTCGTGAACGAATACGTTCTGGTCGCGATCCCCATGTTTGTCTTGATGGCGTCGCTTCTGGACCGCTCAGGAATGGCGCGCGATCTTTACGATGCAATGCGCCTTGTGGCGGGGCGCATCAAGGGCGGTGTCGCGGTGCAGACAATGGTGGCGGCGGTGTTCCTGGCCTCCATTTCAGGGATTATCGGCGGCGAAATCGTGTTGCTCGGCCTGATCGCGCTGCCGCAGATGCTGCGGCTTGGCTATAACAGGGCTTTGGCTATCGGGACGGTCTGCGCCGGTGGATCACTCGGGACGATGATCCCCCCGTCCATTGTGCTGATCGTCTATGGCCTGACCGCGAGCGTTTCTATCGGCGATCTGTTCCTGGCAACGGTCATGCCTGGCCTGATGCTGGCGTCTTTCTACATCATCTACATTCTGACCCGGTGTTATATGAACCCGGAAATGGGTCCGCCGATATCCGATGAGGAATTGGACATCCCACTCTCCGATAAGCTGCGGAAGTTGAAAGGCGTCATTCTTCCCGTCGGAGTGGCGTTCATGGTTCTCGGCTCTATTTATGGCGGCATCGCTTCCGTGACCGAGGCCGCGACCATGGGCGTGATTGGTGTCCTGCTTTCGGCTGCCATCCGGCGCGAGATCACCTGGGAGTTGATCCGCGACAGCCTCAAGCAAACCCTTGAGACCTGCGGCATGATCATCTGGATCGGCCTTGGTGCCGCGGCGCTGGTGGGCGTGTACAACCTGATGGGCGGCAACCGCTTCATCGAGAGCACGATCCTCGACAGCGGCGCATCCCCAGTCGTGATCGTGTTGATCATGATGGCCATCTTGATCGTCCTGGGCCTTTTCATGGATTGGATCGGGATTGCACTTCTGACCATGCCGATCTTTGTTCCCATCATCATCACCCTGGGAATGGACCCTGTGTGGTTCGGCATCTTGTTCGCGATGAACATGCAGGTCAGCTATCTTTCGCCGCCCTTTGGGCCCGCTGCCTTCTATCTGAAGTCGGTCGCGCCGTCGGACATGACGCTGTCCGAGATCTTTCGGGCGCTAATCCCGTTCATCTTGATCCAGCTCATTGCGTTGGCAATCGTCCTGTTTAACCCGCAAGTGGCTTTGTGGCTGCCAGAGCTGGTCCGAGGAGGTTGACATGAAGGATAGCAAAACACAGTCCCTTAACGTCGCCGTTGTTGGATTGGGCTCAATGGGGTTCGGGATTGCCACTTCGGCGCTGAACGCCGGACACAGGGTCTGGGGGAGTGATGTCAACCCAGACGCGATGCTTCGGTTCCAGGGCGAAGGGGGTGAAAGCACCCAGCTTTGCGATGTGGCGGGGCAACTTGATGTGGTTGCGGTCGTGGTTTTGAACGCTGCACAGACCGAGAGTGTCCTGTTTGGCGAAGAGGGTGTCGTCGCAAGACTGAGGCCGGGGTCGGTGGTCCTGGCCTGCGCCACGGTGCCGCCGGATTTTGCCCGCGCAATGGCAGAACGCTGCGCCGCCGCCGATGTCCTGTATCTTGACGCGCCGATTTCGGGCGGCTCGGTCAAGGCGGCCAATGGGCAATTGTCGATAATGGCATCGGGCATGCCAGAGGCCTTTGCCGCCGCCCGTCCGTTGCTCGACGGCATCGCGGAAACCGTCTTTGAACTTGGCGATGAAGCCGGTGCAGGCAGCGCAATGAAGGCCGTTAACCAGCTGCTAGCAGGCGTGCATATCGCAACCATGGCTGAGGCGCTGACCTTCGGCATGACCCAAGGCTTGGCCCCGGAGAAATTCGTCGAGGTTATCAGTAAATGTGCGGGCACCAGTTGGATGTTGGAAAACCGCGCGCCGCATATCGTGGCGGGAGACTACACCCCGCACAGCTCGGTCAACATATGGCCCAAGGATCTTGGCATCGTGCTCGACATCGCCAAATCCGCGCAATTCAGTGCGCCGATTACGGCGACTGCATTGCAGCAATTCATCGCGGCCGCCGGCATGGGGCATGGTTTGGAGGACGACGCAGCGGTGGCCAAAGTATATGCCCGCAACGCGGGGCTGTCTCTACCCGGCGAGGAGAGTTGAGATGTCCACCGTGCTAGGCTGCATCGCCGACGATTTCACGGGGGCAACGGACCTTGCGGGGTTGCTTGCGCGGAGCGGCATGCGGGTATCGTTGCGGATTGGCGTCCCCGAGGGCCCGCCGTCCAAGACCGCTGCTTTGGAAGTCATCGCCTTGAAAAGCCGCACCGCCCCGGTCGACGCGGCGGTCGCTGAAACCCGTGCGGCCCTTGCGTGGTTGAAATCAGCGGGGGCGAAACGCTTCTTTTGGAAATATTGCTCGACGTTTGACTCCACCGCACAAGGCAACATCGGCCCCGTTGCTGAGGCGTTGATGGCCGATTTGGGCACAGAGCAGACGATCTATTGTCCAGCGTTCCCGGAAAACGGGCGCTCGATCTTCATGGGCAACCTCTTTGTGGGCCAGCAGCCCTTGGCGGAAAGCCCGATGAAAGATCACCCGCTGACGCCGATGCGCGACAGCAATCTGATGCGATTGTTGGCGCCACAGGTGACACGGCCCGTCGGTCTTTGTGATCGTTTCACAGTTGAGAAAGGGGCGGCGTGCCTGCGGGCCGAACTTGATGCGCTCAAGGCGGGTGGCGTTGCGCATGTGATTGTGGACGCGGTTGCGAACACGGATCTCCAGGTCATCGCAGAGGCCTGCCGCGACATGCCCCTTGTCACCGGTGGCAGCGCGGTGGCGATGCCTTTGCCGGAACTTTACATGGCCGATGGGACCTTGTCGGTCGATGCGGCCTGGACCTTCCGGCCAGAGGTGGGGCGCGGCACGATTGTCTTGTCGGGAAGCGCGTCGGCGATGACAAATGCGCAGGTTGCGACGTACCTGAGCACAGGGGCGCCTGCGTTTCACCTGGACCCGTTGAAATTGGCGGAAAACGGCCCCGAGGCGGTGCTTTCCTGGCTCCTGGAGCAGGATCTTGAACGCGCGCCATTGGTTTACGCCACCGCGCAACCCGACATTGTGCGCGCGGTGCAGGACAAGCTCGGTGCCGCCGCTGCGGGCGAAATCGTCGAAGCTGCCCTCTCGGCCTGTGCAATTGCGGCACGCGACGCGGGCGCGCGGCGGGTGATCGTTGCCGGCGGCGAGACATCGGGGGCCGTGACCAAGGGCCTCGGCGTCACGAAACTCGACATCGGCCCCGAGATCGCTCCGGGTGTGCCGTGGACCTATTGCACGTCTGCCGGTCACCAGATCGCCTTGGCCCTGAAGTCCGGGAATTTCGGCACAGAGACCTTTTTCACGGACGCCCAAACGAAGTTGGCCGCACCATGACTGAAGAAGCCACCTTGCGAGAGCAAATCTGCACGCTTGCAAAGTCGATGTTCGACCGTGGGCTCACCGGAGGCAGCACCGGCAATATCTCGGCGCGCACCGCCGATGGCGGCTTGCTTGTCAGCCCGACCGGGACCAGCTTTGGGCGTCTTGATCCGGGCAGGCTCAGCCGTTTTGACGCCAGCGGACAGCAGATCGCCGGGGACAAACCGACCAAAGAAATGCCGCTGCACAGCGCCTTCTATGACACGCGGTCAACGGCGGGGGCGGTTGTTCATTTGCATTCCTGTCACTCCGTGGCCTTGTCGATGATGCCCGACGCGGATGAATATGACTTCCTGCCGCCCCTGACCCCTTACGCGATCATGAAACTGGGCAAGGTGAGGCTTTTGCCGTTCTTTCTGCCCGGTGATCCCGCCATGGGCGACGCGGTAAGGGGCCTGGCGGGCAAACGCAGCGCGGTGATGTTGGCGAACCATGGGCCGGTCGTTGCAGGACACGATGTCGAAGCGGCGTGTTATGCGATCGAAGAACTGGAGGACACGGCCCGCCTTGCGATGATGACGCGTGGCCTGCATCCCAAAGGCCTCTCGCGGCATGATGTGCAGCGTCTAATCGCCAGGTTTGATGTGGAGTGGGATGTATGAGGTTTTCCGCCAATCTGGGCTTCTTGTGGAGCGAGTTGAGCCTTCCAGATGCCATCCGCGCCGCGAAAGCCGCAGGCTTCGATGCTGTTGAATGCCATTGGCCCTATGATGTGCCAGCCTTGGACGTAAAGGCCACGCTTCACGAAACCGGCTTGGAAATGTTGGGCCTGAACACGCGACGGGGCACCGTCGACGCCGGCGACAACGGGTTGTCTGCAGTGCCGGACCGCGTCGAAGAGGCCCGCACCGCAATCGACGAGGCCATTGCCTATGCAACCGCCATTGGGGCGAGCAATATTCATGTCATGGCTGGGGTCGCAAACGGGCCAGAGGCGCATAAGACCTTTGTTTCGAACCTGACATATGCCTGTGCCCAGGCCGCATCCCATGCAATCACGATCCTGATCGAACCGCTGAACACGTACGACGCGCCAGGCTATTTCCTGACGACGACCGATCAGGCGTTGGAGATCATCTCGGCAGTCGGCGCGCCCAATCTAAAGCTGATGTTCGACTGCTATCACGTGCAACGGATGGAAGGTGATCTGACCCAAAGGATCGAGACGCTTCTGGCGTCCATCGGGCACATCCAGTTTGCCTCGGTTCCCGATCGCGGCGCTCCCGATCGTGGTGAAATCAATTACGGCCATATGTTCGGCGTCATTTCGGATCTTGGTTACCAAGCGCCGCTCGGCGCGGAATACAAGCCCGGCGGCGATACGGGTGCCACACTTGGTTGGATGACCAAGCTGGCCGCAGCGTCCGGGTAGCTTGAATGAAACATCAATCGACTGTCTGACGTCAGCGCTTATGGGTCCAAATAGGGCAATTTGCTAAGAGAGGGTT
>CAZPJO010000074.1:2340-9503 GCA_964586895.1 uncultured Roseicyclus sp. | reverse complement strand
CCGTGAAGATCGACGGATCGGGATGATCGAACAGGACCGCCCCCACCGGGCAATAGGTCTTCAAGTCATATTTGTAGGGCGCGTAATTGCCGTGCCACGCGACCACGTCGAGCGGCGAATGACCGATCTCGGTTCGATGGAATTGCCCGCACCACTTGATCGTCACGCTGGATGGCACTTCGCGATCCTCATAGGCGGCCACGGGTGCCTTGAAGTCGCGTGGGTTAGCCATGCAATTGGCCCCGATTGGCCCACGTCCCGGCAGGGCGAACTTGGCGCCGTAATTCTCGCAGACAAAGCCACGGGCGGGACCGTCGAGCACCTCGACCCGGTACACCAGACCACGGGGCAGGATGGCGATGTCCTGCGGTTCGACGTCGATAATTCCCAACTCCGTGCAGAACCGCAGACGCCCTTCCTGCGGGACCACCAGAAGCTCGCTAACGGCGGAGTAGAAATAATCATCCACCATAGAGGCGGTCACAAGGTAGACGTGACTGGCCATGCCGACCTGTGTGTTCACATCACCCGCCGTGGTCATGGTCCGCATCCCCGTAAGCCAGGTCAGCGCGGTGTCGGAATGCGGGATCGGGTTCCAGCGATATTGCCCAAGCGAAACGACATCCGGGTCAACATCCGGCGCAGAGCGCCAAAGAGGCAGGTCGATCTTCTCATAGCGTTTCGAATGTTTGACCGAGGGGCGGATCCGGTAGCACCACGTGCGTTCAGGGCGGACATCCGTGAAAGCGGTGCCGGACAATTGCTCGCCGTAAAGGCCATAGTTGACCTTCTGGGGGGAGTTCATGCCCTGCGGCAGGGCACCGGGCAGCGCTTCGGTTTCAAAATCATTGCCGAAACCGGGCATATATCCATCGTGCGGGCCGGGAAGGCTGGAGGCCTGCACCATCGGTCGGGGCGTCGATTGTTCGTTCACGGCAGCTCTCCCACTTTCTGTCGGAGGCACGCGTAACAGTTGCTTTTGTAACTAACAAGGCCGCACTTGGGCGGCGTCAGCCTTCATTGACCGCGCGCCGCCACGCATCCGCATAGCCCTTCATCGCAGCGCGCCGTGCCTCTGGCACGGGCCATGGATCGACCTCAAGGCTTGGCGGCGGGCAATCGGTCAAAAGCGCGGCACCCTGACTGGTTCCGGTGGCAGTGCTGGTTGCGATGACATCGCAGCCGCTGGCGGAAGTCAGCATCGACAGGTAAACTTGGTTTCTTGCAAAAGGCCCCTCCACGATAATCGCGCCGCGATGGCCGATCAGCTCCAGGCAGGTCTGGGTCATGAGTGCGAGGTAGCAGGCCACCGCAACGTCGCGCTCGGCCGAGCCTACCGGGGGTTCTGACGGAGACCACCGCGCGGTGCGGCCCTGGAAGGGTCCGGTATCGCTGGCCACCGAGGGCAACAGCCGAAGGCTCTGCGCGAGAACGCGGTCAACATCGGCGTCGGTTGGATTGGCGCGCGCGCCCTGGATCAGCGTGTCATATTCGCGCCCCCCCATGAAGCGCGCCGATGGCACCGGTTCGCCCCGCGCATTGACGTTGACGAGCGTGTCCCTCTCGGGGTCAAGAACGACCGAGGCACCGCCGATGGCCATGGCAATGATCCAAGTCCCGCTGGACACAACCGAAAACGGCGCGGCCCGCCCCAAAAGATGCGGCAGAAGCGAGGCGTTTGAATCGTGGATTCCACAGGTGACGGGCGTGTCCGCCGCCAGCCCGGCTTCGGCGGCAATCGCCGGCTTGACCGGCCCCAACACGTCGAAGGCCATGCGCACCGGCGCCAGCTTGTCAGCCACGCCCAAACGATACGGCAAGGTCGATGGCCGGTCCTCAGCGGGCATCCACAGGTCGGTATGACAGCCCAGAGATGTCCGCTCGGTCGAGGCGACGCCGGTCAACCGGAACGCCCAATATTGCGGATAGGTCAGAACCTGCGCCGTGCGGTCCTTGAGCCCGGGATCTTGCGAGAACATCCACGCGATCTGCGCCCCGACATTCAGCCCACCGGCCAAACGCGGAGATCCCGTTTCGACAAATGGCGGGCGCTGCGCATCATAGAGCTCGCCCAGATAATCGGGACCGGAATGTTCGTAATCCAGCATCGGAGCGGCGAGATCGCCGTTCGCGTCCAACAAAATACACGAGGCCCCATGGGTCGTGATCGAGATCGCATCGACACCATGGGCCCGGTGAAACGCGGAGAGGTTTTCAAGCAGGAAATCCCAGTGACCCTCTATATCGAAATGCGGCCAAGGCGGGCCGGGCAGGACCGCATTGGGCCGGGTGACGACCGCAATTTCTTCGAGGCTTTCCCCGTCGACAAGGGCAAGCTTGGCATTTGTCTTGCCGATGTCGATGACCGCAACGTGGGTCATGGCATGTGGAACATCGGCCGCAGCGGCGTGGCCACCGGGGCATTGTCGGGCGCGGTCTGCATGATGTCAGCCATATGCGCCCACCATCGCTGCATCACAGGATGGTCGGGCAAGGCATCCATCCCGTGATCGTCCGGGCGCCAGAGCACACCGAACAGGATGCCGGTCTCTTCATCGAGATGGATCGAGTAGTCCGAGACCCCGGCTTCGCGCAGGAGAGTTACCAACTCCGGCCAGATCGCATCATGACGCGCAATGTATTCGTCCGTGCAGCCCGGGTTCAGCTGCATCTTGAAGGCAAATTTCTCCATCATCCCCTCCGCATTGCCCAAAGCCGTGGCAAGGCAATCACGCCGATCAAAAGCGCACCGATGAAAATCGACATCACGATGCCCGGCACGTTCAAAAGGCCCAGGCCAAAGGTCACAAGGCCCATCACAAACGCCGCGATCACAACGCCCGGAATACTGCCGGACCCGCCGAGAATATTCACACCGCCAAGAACCACCATGGTGACGATCTCCAATTCCCACCCCAATGCGATGGTGGGCCGGGTAGACCCAAGGCGCGCCGTCAGGCAGACCGCGGCCACCCCCGCCATCAACCCGGTCAGAAGAAACAGGATGAACTTCACCCGCGCCACGCGAATGCCCGAAAACAGCGCGCCGGTGGGGTTGTTGCCGATGGCATAAACCGTGCGGCCGAAATTCGTGCGATGCAGCAGGACATAATAGATCACCGCCAATGCGGCGAAGAGGGCAAATTCGAACGAGATCACCCACCAGACATAGCCCTGGCCGAAAAAGCTGAACTCCGGCGGGTAGCCGCGATACCCCTGATCCCCGAGCACGATGTAGGAAATGCCGCGAAACAGACTCATCGTGCCGATGGTCACAACGATGGACGGCAGGCCAAGTCCAGTAACCAGCGCGCCGTTGAATGCGCCGCACAAAAGGCCCGTTCCCAGGCCGACCAGCACAAGAGTGACGACATTTGGATCGAATTGCAGCGACCACCCCATCGCGGTTGAGGCCAGCGCGATGATCGAGGCCACGGACAGGTCGATCTCACCGGCGACGATCAGCAAAGCCATGGCAAAGGCGATCATCGCCTTTTCGGTGAAGTTGAACGTTGCGTCGCTCAGGTTCCAGGCATTGAGGAAATACGGCGACAGGAAAGAATTCGTGATGAAAATCGCGATTGCCACGGCCAGAAGGAGGGTTTCCCACGATTTGAAGGCCTTCAGTGCGGGGTTTTCCAACCGATCCGGGATGCTGCGTACGTTATCGCTCATGTCAGGCCCTCCGCCTCAGCACGTTTCAGAATAACACGCCCCTTCGCCCGTCCGGCCCGCGCGTTGAAGGCCACGGCAATCACGATGGCCGCGCCCGAAATCGCCAATTGCCAGAAGGGTGAGATGCCGACGACCGGAAGTGCGTTCTTGATGATGCCTAGGAACAACGCCCCCAAAATAGCGCCCATGATGCTGCCGGCTCCGCCTGCGATGGCGATCCCGCCAATGACGCAGGCGGCCACAACCTCAAGCTCGAACCCGCGTGCGATATCGACATAGGCCACCGAATAGCGCGCCACCCAAAGGTAGCCGGTTAAACCCGCAAGCGTGCCCGACAGAACGAACGCCCAGAATTGCGTCTTGCCAACGTTGATGCCGGTATAGACCGCCGCATGGGGGTTGCCGCCAACCGCATAGAAGGCCCGGCCCAACGGCGTGCGTGCAATGATCAGAAGGAAGGCGATTGAGGCAAGGATCGCGAGCCACGCCAGAACCGGAAGGCCAAGGATCACGGCCCTTGGAAAGCCGGTGAAAGAGGCGCTCATCTCATGTGCGTTGACCCATGCGCCGTCGGAAATCACAAAGATCAGACCGCGATAAATCGTCAGCGTGCCCAGGGTGACCACAATCGGCGGAATGCCAAGCTTCCACACAAGGATGCCATTGAACGCCCCCAGAATTGCGCCAAGGCCAAGGGCAACCACGATGATCAGCGGGATCGGAAGACCCGGGAAAGCCACGTTCAGCATCGCGCAAACCATCCCGACAAGCGCCAGGTTCGCGGCCACCGACAGGTCGATGCAACGGGTCAGGATCACCACCGCCTGCCCCAGGGCAAGAATGATCAACGGCGAGGTATCGGTAAGCACATTCACAAGGTTGCCGGGTTCGATGAACGCCGGAAAGCGGCTCGCGATCAAGGCCAGAAGCGCCACGATCACCCCGATCAAAAGCGCCTCGCGGGATTTCAGGATACGCAAGATCATCAGTGGTCCCCTCCGATGCCAGCCGCATGGCGCACAAGCGCTTCGGGGCTGAGCGCGTCGCGCGATAGCTCCGCTGCGATCAACCCTTCGCGCATCACTACGACACGGTCCGACATCCCCAGAATTTCGGGTATTTCCGAACTGATCATGATCACGGCCAGCCCCTGGGCGGCCAACTCGGCCATGAACGCGTGAACGGCGGCTTTCGATCCGATGTCGATGCCTTTGGTCGGTTCATCAAGGATGATCACGCGCGGCTGCGTGGCCAGCCATTTGGCGATCACCACCTTCTGTTGGTTGCCGCCGGACAGGTTGCCGACATTCTGATCCAGCGCTGCGGCGCGCAATTCCAGGCGTTCGGTATATTCCCGCGCCAGCGCGAATTCCTGCGCCAGCTTGAGGAACCCTTTGCGGGACGTCTGGTTCAAGGACGGCAGCGTCACATTCTGGAAAATCGGCAGGCCAAGGATGGCCCCCTGCTGTCCGCGATCCTCGGGGACGTAGACGATCCCGTTGGCAATGGCGTCGGCGGGAGAGCGGATGGTGCGTGCCTCACCCCCGATGAAGATCTGACCTGCCGACGGGGTCGTGATCCCGAAAATCGCCTGCATCAGCTCCGAGCGCCCGGCCCCGACAAGGCCATAGAAACCAAGGATTTCACCCGCCTTCAGGGAAAGGTTGATCCCGTCGAATTCGGTCGGGTGACAGTAATTCTCCACCCGCAGAACCTCAGCCCCGGCCTGATGGGTCCGTTCGGGGAAAATCTGATCGACGGCACGCCCGACCATCATCTGTACAAGGTCGCCCTCGGACACATCGGCCATCTGCCCCGCGCCCACATGTTCGCCGTCGCGAAACACGACATAGCGATCTGCAATACGGAATACTTCGTCAAACTTGTGCGAGATGAACAGGATCGCGCGGCCCTCAGCCTTGAGGCGGTCGACAAGCTCATAAAGCTCCTCGATCTCTTTTTGTGACAGGGCGGCGGTGGGCTCGTCCATGATGACCACGCGCGCATCGACCGACAGGGCGCGCGCAATGGCCACAAGGTGTTTGCTGGCAATACCGAGATCCTTCAGCGGCGTCGCGGGATCAAGCGGTGCGTCGATCCGGTCGAGGATCTCGCGGGCGCGCATATTCATGGCACCGGTATCAATCAGGCCGAAACGCCCGCGTGGCGCGTGCCCTATGAAGATGTTCTCGGCCACGGAAAGCTCGTCGAACAAAACAGTTTCCTGGTGGATCGCGGTGATGCCGGCCGCCGTCGCCGCCTCGGCGGACCGGAACTGAACCGGCGCGCCATCAACGCGGATCGCGCCGCCATCGGGCTGATAGATGCCGGTCAGGACCTTCACGATGGTCGACTTTCCGGCGCCGTTTTCACCAATCAAGGCCGTGACCTGGCCCGGGTAAAGATCAAGCGACACCTCGTTGAGGGCTTTGACCCCGGGAAATGTCTTCGTGATACCGGAGAGTTCAAGGACAGGCACATCGTGCGTCGCGTCCGGGCTTGGGGCGAGCTGTTGCATCAGGACCATCCGAATGGGAATTGGGGAAAGCGTCCCGACGCACAGCGGATGCTGCGCGCCGGGACCAGGGAGAGACCCGTTGATCAGAAGATTTCGCGGAACTGCTCGATGTTGGAGGCGTCGTAGGTGAACGGGTTGGCCATGGCACCGGTTGTGGTGTCATCAAGCTCAACTTCGCCCATCCGGCCCATGCCGATGGAGGCACCGGCCTCTGCCGTCGCTTCACCGGTTGCGATGTTGTACGACAGCATCGCGGCCGCATAGCCCAGATCAATCGGGTTCCAGATCGCGAAGCTTTGCGAGGCACCGCTTTCGATGGCACCGGCCATCTCGGACGGCAGGCCAAGGCCCGTGACGTTGACCTGACCAACCATGTCCTGGTCGACCACAGCCTGCGCCGCCGCAACGATGCCAACCGAGGTCGGCGCGATGATGGCGTCCAGATCGGGATAGGTCTGCATCAGGCCAACCGCTTCGCGATAGGACCGGTCGGCAAGGTCATCACCATAAACGGTCGCCACGACTTCGATGTTGGGATAATCGCCCATCACGGCGTTCATCTCGGCGATCCAGGTGTTCTGGTTCGTGGACGTGGCCGTTGCCGACAGAAGGGCAACTTGTCCGCCATCGGGCAGATGATCTGCCGCCAGCTGAATGATCGTGCGCCCGATCAGCGCGTCGGAGGATGGTGCAAGGTGCATCATCCGGCCCTCTTCCGCGACGCCACTGTCGAACGAGATCACGGTGATCCCGCGCTGCATGGCACGCTGAAGAACCGGCACCAGCGCGTCGGGGTCATTGGCCGAAACGGCAATCGCATCCACACCCTGCGCGATCAGCGAGTTGATCACTTCGATCTGGCCTTCCGCCGTGGTCGAGGTCGGGCCGGTATAGATGATCTCGACATTGCCAAGCTCATCGGCCGCTTCCATCGCGCCCTGATTGGCCGCCTCGAAGAAGCCAATGCCAA
>CAZPJO010000074.1:0-2330 GCA_964586895.1 uncultured Roseicyclus sp. | reverse complement strand
AAGCGCCTTGACGACAAGCGCGATGCGGACCGGCTCGTGTCCATCTGCATACGCCGCGCCGCCCGCCATCATCATGGCCGCCAGTGCGGTTCCTCCGAAAATTCTACGTGTAAGGCTCATGTCTGTTCCTCCCTTTTGACAAACATTGAATTCGGGCTTCAGCCCGATCCGGTTTGCGCGGCGGCCGTTACACCCGCCACGATCACATTTATATCCGCCGCCTCCAGCATCGCCGCAGCGCGATCGGATATGCTATCGTCGGTGATGACGACATCGATCCGGTCAAGCGGGCACAACACCAGACTCGACCGATTTTCAAATTTCGAGCTATCCGCCAGAACGACCAATTCGTCGGCCTGCCCGATCAGCTTGGTTTCAGCCTGGATCAGAAGCGGATCGGCTTCCATCAACCCCAATGGCCCAAGCCCCTGCGCGCCCATGAACATGCGTCGCGCACAGAAGTTGCGCGTCACGTCATTGTCGAACGGCGACAGGATGATGTTCTGTTCCCGATAGATCGCGCCACCCGAAACCATGATCGTATTCTTCGAATGCTTCAGGAGGTGCTCGGCGATGGGAAACGAATTGGTAAAGATCTGCATCCGGCGCGTGGCAAGCGGATGCACCATCTGGAAGGTGGTCGTGCCACCGTTGATGATGATCGCGTCGCCTTCATCACATAGATCCACGGCGGCGCGCGCGATTGCGTGCTTCTCGGCGCTGCGCAGGGCTTCGTTTACCGCGAATGTGCGACCGGCGAGCCCTACAAATTGCGGTGGCTTGATCGCCTCGGCCCCGCCGCGCACACGGCGCAGCCGCTTTTCGGTATGCAATGTGTTGATATCCCGACGCACCGTCGCCTCGGAAGCTTCGGTCATCGCACAGATGTCCGCCACAGTGACAACAGGCCGTTCCTGTACGGCGCTGAGTATCACGTTATGGCGTTCTTTCTCGTGCATCGAATCCTCCCAGATTGGCTCAATCGTGGATTGCATTCCGCATATCTGTCAATCATTAAATGTCAAAATCAATCATTCTGCACCGCAGCATGAGCGATTATGATGGTTTATGATTGACTTTTGACTGCTATATTCGCAACCTGCGCGGGAACAAATGCAGGGCGGATGACGCCCACCGGGGAGGTCGCATGCTGGAAACCGCTGAAAAATCACGCCTTTTGAACAAATGGGACACGGCCAAGGCCGCGGCCATGTCGGAACCCGAGAAGCTGCTTTACCGCTCGAATCTGCTGGGGTCGGACAAGCGCATCACGAATTACGGGGGCGGCAACACCTCTGCGAAAGTGACGGAAACCGACCCGCTGACCGGGCAGCCGGTCGAAGTGCTGTGGGTCAAGGGATCGGGCGGAGATGTAGGCTCGATCAAGATGGACGGTTTCGCGACGCTTTACATGGACAAGCTGCGCGCGCTCAAAGGCATTTACCGCGGTGTCGAGTTCGAAGACGAAATGGTCGGCTACCTGCCCCATTGCACCTTCAACCTGAACGCTCGGGCGGCCTCCATCGACACGCCTTTGCACGCCTATGTGCCCCGCGCGCATGTTGATCACATGCACCCCGATGCGATCATCGCCATCGCGGCGGCCAAGGATTCCAAGGCCCTGACCGCCGAGATTTTCGGCGACGAAATTGGGTGGCTGCCTTGGAAAAAGCCGGGCTACGAGCTTGGCCTTTGGCTTGAAAAATTCTGCATGGATAACCCCGATGCGAAGGGTGTGGTTCTGGAAAGCCATGGCCTGTTTACCTGGGATGATGATGCGCAGGCCTGCTATGACCTGACGCTGGACGTGATCCAGCGCGCCATGGATTGGTTCGCCGACAAGACCGAGGGCCAGCCCGCGTTCGGCGGCGCCGTGCACGCCAGCCTGCCCGCGGATGAACGCCGCGCCGTGGCCGCGCGCCTGATGCCCGCGATCCGCGGCATGGTGTCGGGGCAACAGCACATGGTCGGTCATTTCGAAGACAGCGACACGGTTCTGGAATTCGTGAATTCGGCGAACATGGAAGCCTTGGCCGCCCTTGGCACGTCCTGCCCCGACCATTTCCTGCGCACCAAGATCCGCCCCCTTGTGGTGGCCTTCGATCCCGGCGCGCCCGATGTCGATGCGGTTCTGACCGCCCTGCCCGATCAGGTCGCCGCCTACCGCGATGACTACGCCGCCTATTACGAGCGTTGCAAACATGACGACAGCCCCGCCATCCGCGACCCCAACGCGGTGGTCTATCTGGTGCCGGGCGTCGGCATGATCACCTTTGCCAAGGACAAGGCCACCGCGCGCATCTCGGGCGAATTTTACGTGACCGCGATCA
>CAZPJO010000073.1:5197-9602 GCA_964586895.1 uncultured Roseicyclus sp. | reverse complement strand
ACCGGCCAGACCATGTTTCGACGCGGTGTAACTCGGCACCCGGATGCCGCCCTGAAACGATAGAAGCGAGGCGATATTTACGATCTTGCCGGCCCCACGGGGCAGGGCGGCCCGGGCGAACGCCTGACAGGTGAAGAACGCAGCCTTCAGGTTCACGTCCATCACGTCGTCCCAATCGGCCTCGGAGAAATCCACGCTGTCGTCGCGCCGGATGATGCCCGCGTTGTTGACGAGGATATCAACCTGCCGTTCCGCGAAGACGCCCTGCGCGGCCATCGGGTCGGCAAAGTCGAGGCGCATCGCCTCGGCGCTTGCAATCTGGGCCGCGGTCTCGTCGCACGACGACCGCCCGGCGCAGATCACATGGGCACCCGCTCGGCCCATGACCAGGGCAATCGCCTGCCCGATGCCAGTGTTGGCGCCCGTGACCAGCGCGGTCTGACCGTCGAGCGAAAACGGGGTCATCGCAATTCGTCCATGCCGACCATGTCCATGTCGGCAAAATCGACATTGTCACCCGCCATCGCCCAACAGAACGTGTAGGCCGCCGTTCCGGCCCCGCAATGGATCGACCAAGGCGGCGAAATGACGGCCTCTTCGTTGGCCATGACCAGGTGGCGGGTTTCTTCGGGCTTGCCCATGAAGTGGAACACGCGCGCGTCCTCGGGGACGTCGAAATAGAGGTAGGCCTCCATCCGGCGGTCATGCAAATGCGCGGGCATCGTGTTCCACAGCGAGCCGGGCTGAAACTGGGTGTAGCCCATCAACAACTGGCAGGTTTCGCAGACCTCGGGGTGCAGGAACTGGATGATCACACGCTCGTTCGCCGTCTCGCGTGAACCCATTTCAACGCGGCGCGCGTCCGAAAGGGTGATCAGTTTGGTGGGGCAGGTGCGATGCGCGGGCGACGACGTCAGGTAGAACCGACCGCCGCCCGAGAACGCGACCGGACCTGCGCCCATGCCGATGTAAAGCAATTCGCCATTGGCCAGATCGTGCGTTTCGCCGCCGACCGTGACCTGGCCCGCCTCGCCAATGTTCAACACGCCCATCTCGCGGCGGTCGAGGAAATTCGGCGTGCCCGTCTCGGCCACATGATCCAGCGTCAGCGTTCCCGAACCGGGCACCGCAGATCCAAGGATGAAGCGGTCATAATGGGTGTAGACAAGGTTGATCTCGCCCGATGCAAACAGGCCGTCCTTGTGGAAATGAGAGCGCAGCCCATCGGTATCCATCGACTTTGCAGTCGTGGGATCAATGGCATAACGGGTTTCGGTCGTAAGGGTCATGTGTTCTCTCTTCAAAAGGAAACGGCAGGGGCTGGGGCAGGGTGGATCACAGGAAGTCGTCCCGGCGCGGGGTGAAGCAATCAACCAGGCGTCCGGGTTCGAGGCAGACGCAGCCATGCACGGCGTCGGAAGGGATAACGAAACTGTCGCCCGGTCCGACCTCGAACGCGTCGCCATCCATGGTGAAGCGGAAGCGCCCGCTTTCGACATAGGTGGATTGGACATGGGGGTGGTTATGCAACGCGCCTTCCGCCCCCTTTGCCCCGAATGCGAAGGCCACCACCATCAGATCGGGGTGATCCGACAAAACCTGCCGCGTTACGTTCTCGCTTGCTTCGACAATTGGAAACTGGGACATGCGCGCCTTCTCTGGGGTGACCACTTTTGCTATCTGGTATGATAGTATACCAGTTGGATGATTGAAAGTTGATTCTGCCATGGCGTCACGTACCTCAAGACCTCTTTTGTCCGGCCCGTCGGCTTCGCCCTTGTGCATCGCGTCCATCGGGGAGTGCATGGTCGAATTGGCCCCTGCGCAGAGCCCGGGCCAGTTTCAGCAATCTTTTGCGGGGGATACGCTGAACACCCTTTGGTATCTGCGACAAGTCTGCCCGGACTGGACGTGCCGCTACATCAGCCGGGTTGGCCGCGATCAGGTCTCGGACGACATGTTGTCCATGATGACGTGCGCGGGCATCGAGACGGATCATGTGCAACGCGATACGGAACGAACCGTGGGCCTTTACATGATCTCTTTGTCAGACGGAGAGCGCAGTTTTGCCTATTGGCGCGGGCAATCCGCGGCAAAGCGATTGGCCGACGATCCCGCGCAAGTGGCCGTATCCATCGCGGAGGCGGATGTTGTGTTCTTCTCCGGGATCACGCTCGCCATCCTCGAAGCCTCGACCCGTACAGGCTTCCTGCAGACGATCGCAGCCGCCCGCGCGGACGGGAAAACCATTGTCTTTGATCCAAACCTGCGGCCCAAACTCTGGCCCGACATTGCACGGATGCGCGACGCGATCATGGCCGGTGCCGCGGTGAGCGATATCGCCTTGCCATCGCACGACGAAGAAGCCCTGCAGTTTGGCGACGCAGACATCGCGGCGACCAGCGCGCGTTACCTTTCCGCAGGAGTGCGCAGTGTTGTCGTCAAGAACGCCGCCGACAATGTGCATTTCGTGCACAACGGAAAGGCGGGCATCGTGACGCCGCGCGCCGCGAAAAAGGTTGTGGACACGACCAGCGCAGGCGACAGTTTCAACGCGGGCTTGCTTGCGGGCCTGTCGCGGTACAACACCATGGATGACGCGATCAGGCTCGGGTGTGATGTGGCGCGGCAGGTGATCGGACAAAAGGGTGCGTTGGTTACGCTTGCGCCTCCGGGCGCGTGATGCAGGCCGGGGATCATCGGAGCATACGGATTGTGGTCAACCGCCACGGATCGGCGGGCTGTTTTGCAATACGGAAGGCGAGGGCCATATGAAGGAAACCTGGCTTTGGTTCGGGCCCCTCGACAGGCTGAGCCTGCCCGAAGTGGCCCAGATGGGCGCGGTCGGCATCGTCACGGCCCTGCACGAGGTGCCCTATGGCGAGGTGTGGGAGGCGGATACCATCGCCGCGCGCAATGACGGGGTCAAGGCCGCAGGTTTCGCATGGGATGTGGTCGAAAGCCTGCCGGTGCACGAGGCAATCAAGCGCGGCAAGGACGGGCTTGGCCAGCTTCTCGCCAATTGCCAGCAATCCATGACGAACCTTGCGGCCAATGGCGTTCGGACGATCTGCGACTACGTCATGCCACTGCTGGATTGGGCCCGAACGGACCTTGCGGTGCCGGTGGCGCGGGGCGGAACTTGCCTGCGGTTCGAGGCTGCGAAGATGGCTGCGTTCGAGGTGTTCATGGTCGAACGCGAGGGGGCCGCGGATGATTATGGCCCCGCCGTTCTGGAACAGGCGGAAGCCTGGTACACCGCTTCCGGGCCGGAGGCCCATGCGCAATTGCTCAATGTGATCATGTCGTGCCTGCCCCGGATCGTGTCGAATGCGCAGGATATTCAATCGGTCTTCGCCGCCTTTGATGCGCCTGAAAACGGCCTGACCCTGGGCACTGGCTCGCTTGGTGCGAGCCCCGCGAATAATCTGCCGAGCATCGTGCAACACTGCGGCGACCGCATCCACTTCGTGCATCTGCGCAACGTTACAAAAGATCCGGATGGCTTGTTCGAAGAGGCTACCCTTATGGACGGTGACACCGATAAGGTGGCGGAGCTCGAGGCACTTCTGGAGGTTGAGCGGCGCCGCGAGACGTCGATCCCGTTCCGCCCCAATCATGGCCATGCCCTGCTTGATGACCGGCAATGGGAAAGCCATCCGGGTTATCCCCTGTTTGCTCCGTTGCGCGGGCTGGCCAAATTGCCGCGCGTTGTAATCGCGCTTAGCCGAAACAACCAAGCGGCTCATTGCGAACCGTAAATCTGCCAAAACAAGGGAAACCATATGCCTACCCCAAAACTTGCCCCCGGTGTTGTCCTCGACGAAATGACGTTTCCCAAACTGGGGGGCGGGCAGCTGCGCGTCGGTGGCGCGAAAGACAATTGGACCCTGTTCGTCGTCTACCGGGGCAAACATTGCCCACGCTGCAAGAAATATCTGGGCATACTTGATGGCATGCGTGCGCAATGGGCCGAGGCCGGATTCGACATCGCGGTCGTTTCCGCCGATCCGCAAGACAAGGCGCAGGCCGATCAGGACGAATTCGGCTGGGGCTTCGATCTTGGCTATGGGTTGAGCGAAGCGCAGATGAGCGCGCTGGGGCTTTACGTCACCGAGCCGCTGTCACCGTCCGAGACGGACCGTCGTTTTGCCGAGCCGGGCACATTCATCATTCGCCCCGATGGCTCTGTCCTGCTGATCGCCATTTCGAACGGTCCGTCGGCACGGCCGGATTTGGCGGAATTGCTGGACGGGATGATCTTCACCAAGGAAAACGACCGCCCCCCGCGCGGGACCGTTTGAAACCTGCCTTGAACGGTCGGGGCGATACCCGAGGGACGCGTGCTGCGCTAGGTCCCGTCCGTTGCTGTTTGCCGAGGTTGGAATGATCGAGGCGATTGACA
>CAZPJO010000073.1:0-5187 GCA_964586895.1 uncultured Roseicyclus sp. | reverse complement strand
CGATCAAGGCGACCGGAAAGCGTGCATTGATCGGGCGCGTCGTCACATCAGACAATCAGCCCGCCAAAGCCATCTTGTCACATCCGTGGAAAGGAAGGCCGGTCGTCACGGGACCGAACGGATCGTTTGTGATCTCCCGCGAGAATTTCACGAGCCCCTCGGCCGCGCGCTTGCACCGGGTCTTTCAAGGTCACGTTCGTTGCTGTTTGCGGAGGTTGGAATGATCGAGGCGATTGACACGTTCCGGCTGTGAAGATACTAGTATTCCAGTCCGCGGGAGGGGGTCATCGACCCAGGATGCGGCGCGATCATAAAAGATCTGGGAGGATCAAATGTCACGAAATTTTACACTCGGTAGCGCCGTTGTCGCCGGATGCCTTGCGGTTGCGGCCTCTTCGGCATCTGCGCAGGACCTGCGCGGCTGGAACATCCACGTCGAGGATTACCCCGTGTCCATCGCGATGGAATCCTTTGTCGCAGAAGTGACCGAAGCGACCGGTGGTGACGTCACCGGCACCGTTTTCCACAACGGCGTTCTCGGCAGCCAGCCCGACGCGATCGAACAGGTCCGCCTTGGCGCGCTTGATTTCGGCGTGTTCTCGTTGGGTCAGATGGGCACCTCCGTGCCGGAAACCAACATCGTCTCGCTTCCCTTCATCTTCAGCTCCATCCCACAGATGTACGAGCTTATGGATGGGGCCGTGGGCGAAGCGATCGGTGAAGGCATGCGCGAACGCGGGATCGTGCCGCTTGGCTGGTACGATGCGGGCGCGCGCTCGTTCTACAACTCGATTCGCCCGATCAACACGCCCGCCGATGTCGAAGGCCTGAAGATCCGGGTGATGAACAACAACCTGTTCGTCATGATGGTCGAGGCGATGGACGGCAACGCAACGCCGATGGCCTTTGCCGAGGTCTACCAGTCGATCCAGACCGGTGTCGTGGACGGGGCCGAGAACAACCCCCCCTCCTACGAATCCACAAGCCACTTTGAGGTCGCTCAATACTACTCGCTGACCGAGCACCTGATCATCCCCGAATGTCTGTGCATGAGCCTGACCGCCTGGGAGGCCCTGTCGCCCGAGCATCAGGAAATCGTCATGGCCGCCGGTCGTGCCAGCGCCGAGATGCAGCGTGAGCTTTGGCAGGCCCGTGAAGCAGCCTCCATGGAGGTCGTGGAAGCCGGCGGAACGATCGTGAACATGATCGAAGACAAAGGCCCGTTCCAGGACGCAATGGCGCCTGTGTATGAAGCCTTCCTGGCCGACAATCCGGACATGGCGGGTATCATCGACCTGATCCGCAACGGCGGCTAATCCGCGCGTTGATCAAGACCCGGAGGCCTGTGACGCGCGGCGACATGGGCCTCCTGCGACCACCCCAAATCCAGCCTCCAATCGCGGACCCAATATGAGTGTTCAGTTACCCCCAAGCGGTTGGGTCGAGGTCCTGCTCGACTGGGTCGGCCGGATCTGCGCCTTTATCGCAGCGCTCGCCGTTGTCGTGCTTGTCGTCACCTTCGGTTGGCTTGTGTTCGGTCGCTATGTCCTGAACGAAACGCCCACTTGGGTTGAACAGCTGGCGCTTCTGTTGATCTGCTACATCGTGTTCCTGGGGGCCGTGTCGGGGATGAAGGATGAAACCCACCTCGGCGTGACCCTGTTCCGCGACCTGCTGCCCACGGGGCTTCAGAAAATCATCATCATCGCGATCGATCTGATGCTGGCGGCCTTCGGCTTTGTGATGCTTCTGGCGGGGATAACGCTGGTGCAATTCGGCTGGGACAGCCTCTTGCCGATGCTCGACATTCCCGAAAGCTACCGCACGCTTGCCATCACCACCTGCGGCGCGTTGACGTTCGGGATCTGCGCCACGCGCGCGATCCTGCGCACGATTTCCTTCTCGCGCTGGCAACCTTTGCCCGACAGCGTGGCCTCAGACGCCTCGGAGACCTGAGATGGGCCTTTTAATCCTGATGTGCGTCTTCTTCCTGTTGGTGATCATGGGCATGCCGGTGGCCTTCGCCATGGGCATCGCGGCCGCCTCGGCCTTCTGGTTCGAAGGCTTCCCGATGCTGATCACCTTCCAACGGGCAACCGCCGGTGTGTCGGTCTTCTCGCTTCTGGCGATCCCGTTCTTCATCCTCGCCGGAGAGGTGATGTTACGCGGCGGCATTGCGGTTCGGCTGGTCAAGCTCGCCTCGGCCCTTGTCGGCCACCTCAAGGGGGGGCTTGCAATGGTCAACATCTTTTCCTCCATGCTGTTCGGTGGCATCTCCGGCTCGGCTGTGGCCGACATCTCGGCGCTTGGCTCGCTGCTGGTGCCGGTGATGAAGGAACGCGGCTACCGGCCTGACTTCGCCGTGAACGTCACCGTTACCTCCTCCATCGCGGGCATCGTCATCCCGCCAAGCCACAACATGATCATCTATGCCGTGGCGGCCGGTGGCGGGATCTCCGTCTCTGGCCTGTTCCTGGCGGGTGTGATCCCCGGCATCCTGATGTGCATCAGCCTTGCGATTGCGGCCTATGTTCTTTCGGTCAAACACAATTACCCGTCCGAGCCCTTCCCTGGCTGGGGCGAGGTCGGGCGCACCGCAGGCTCCGCCATCCCGGGCTTTTTCACGGCGGTTATCATCGTTGGGGGCACCTTGTCGGGCGTGTTCACCGTGACGGAATCCGGGGCGTTTGGTGCGATCTATGCGCTGATCCTGACGTCCGTGTTCTACCGCAGCCTAAGCTGGAAGGACTTCCTGCAATCAATCACCGGCACCGTGCGGACCACGTCGATGGTGATGATCCTGATCGCCTTCGCGAGTTCCTTTGCCTATCTGCTGGCGCTTTATCGTGTGCCTGAGACGCTGTCGAACGGGCTGGTCACGATCTCCGATAACCCGATCATCATCTTGCTGATGATCAACGTGATCCTCCTGATCCTGGGGATGATCATGGATATGGCCGCGCTGATCCTGATCTGTACGCCGATCTTCCTGCCGATTGCGACGGGCCTTGGCATGGATCCCACGCAATTCGGGATCATGATGCTGATGAACCTCGGGCTCGGCCTGTGTACGCCGCCGGTCGGGACGTGCCTGTTCGTCGGCTGCGCCGTGGGCAAGATCAAGATCGAGGACGCGTTGAAGTCGATCTGGCCGTTCTACCTGGCCATTCTTGGGGCGTTGATCCTTGTGACTTACGTGCCCGCCGTATCGCTCTGGTTGCCGTCGGTGATGCGCTGAGGTGCAGCGTCGCCGCGCGTCTCGGGCGGCTACATGACCGCGCCGATCTGCCAGGGGACAAACTCGTTGTCACCAAGGCCAAGGGCCTCGCTTTTTGTGGCCTCGCCCGAGGCCGTCGCCACGATAAGGTCAAGGATCTCTTGGCCCTTGTCTGCCAGCCGCACGCCCGCGCTCACCACGTCCCCGCAGTTCAGGTCCATGTCCTCGGGCATCGCCGCAAACAGGCGGTCGTTCGTGGCCAGCTTGATCGTCGGGGCGGGCTTTGACCCAAAGGCCGAGCCGCGCCCGGTGGTGAACACCACCACCTGCGCGCCGCCCGCAATCTGCCCGGTGACAGAGACCGGATCATAGCCCGGCGTATCCATGAAGATGAGGCCCTGCGCGCTTGGGATCGCCCCATAATCCACCACCTGCATCAGCGGCGTTGCGCCCCCCTTGGCCACCGCGCCAAGGGACTTTTCCAGGATCGTCGTCAACCCGCCCGCCTTGTTGCCGGGTGTCGGATTGTTGTCCATCGAACCGCCGTTCATCGCGACATACTCTTCCCACCAGCGCAGACGCGCGGTCAGTTTCTCCCCCACATCGGCACGCGCCGCACGGCGCAACAACAACCCTTCGGCCCCGTAGATTTCCGGCGTTTCCGCGAGGATCACGCGTGCGCCATGCCCCACCAACAGATCACTTGCCACGCCAAGCGCGGGGTTCGCGGTGATGCCGGACAATCCGTCCGATCCCCCGCACTGCAGCGCGACACTGAGTGCCGCAAGCGGCTGCGGGCTGCGCCGTGCCGCGTCGATCTCGGGCAAAAGCTGTTCCACTTTCTCCACGATCTGCGCGATCGTGGCCCGGGTTCCGCCGCTGTCCTGAATGGTCAGGCCGTGAAACCGTTCCTGCCCATCGGCGCTGAACATCTGTTTCAGGCGGGCGATCTGCATGACCTCGCAGCCAAGCCCCACAAACACCGCCGCCGCGACGTTGGGATGGGTTGCATGGCCCCAAAGCACCCGTTGCAGATTGTCCCATCCCGGCCCGCTCGCGTTCATGCCGCAGCCGGTGCCATGGGCGAAGGCCACGATGCCGTCGACGTTCGGATAATGGTCCAGGATGCCGGATTGCGTGACCTGATCGGCGGCCTGGCGGATCACGCTGGCCGAGCAGTTCACGGTCGCCAGCAGGGCGATCTGATTGCGGGTGCCGACACGCCCATCGGCGCGCAGATAGCCGTCGAACGTTCGTGCGGGGCGCTCAGGCACGGCGGCTTTGGCAAGGGCCAGCTGATCGCCGATCTGCCCGGTGTCGCGATGGGGGCCAAACGACAGGTTGTGCGAATGCACATGCGTCCCCGCTTTGATAGCTTGGGACGCGACGCCGATCATTTGGCCGAATTTGGTGATGATGTCGCCTTTGGCGATGTCGTGTCGCGCGATCTTATGACCGGCGGGCACCGCATCGCTCAGGGCGGAGCCAACCCTTATCGGGCGCGCACCGGCTTGCGCCCGGTCGGTCAGGATGGCGACATTGTCCGCCTCGTTCAGGACCAGCACCTTAGCCATTATCCCTGTGCCTCTACAAAGGCGCGCACCGCCGCGCGCGCGCCGTCCCGTTCGAGCGTTGCATGCGCCGCGGTGACCGCCGCGCGGAACCCGGCGTGCCCGGCGAGATCGGGGGGAAAGACCTCGCGGATGGCCAACAGATCCGCAACGGATCCGGCCTGCTTCAACCGCTCTGCCATCGGGTCGCGCACATCGATGGGCCGACCGGCCTCGTCCACGCCGCCGACGTAGCGCATCCACCCCGCCACCGCGAGGTAGAGCCCACCAGGCATGCGGCCGGTCGCAATCGTGTCGGCGATGGTGCCCAACAAACGTTGCGGCAGTTTCTGGCTGCCATCCATCGCAATCTGCCAGGTGCGGTGCCGGATCGCCGGATCGCGATACCGCTGCATCAGC
>CAZPJO010000072.1:3126-9743 GCA_964586895.1 uncultured Roseicyclus sp. | reverse complement strand
CCCAAGCACCGGGACCGCGTGGCGTTTGTGCGCCTTGCCTCCGGTCACTTTCAGCGCGGCATGAAATTGACCCATGTGCGGTCGAAAAAGCCGATGGCAATCAGCAATCCGGTGATGTTTCTGGCCAGCGACCGCGAATTGGCCGAAGAGGCCTGGGCGGGCGATATCATCGGCATTCCAAACCATGGCCAATTGCGGATCGGCGATGCGCTGACCGAGGGCGAGGCGCTGCGGTTTACCGGCATCCCGTCGTTTGCGCCGGAGCTTTTGCAAAGCTGCCGCGCAGGTGATCCGATGAAGGCCAAGCACATGGAAAAGGCGTTGATGCAATTCGCCGAGGAAGGTGCGGCCAAGGTCTTCAAGCCGACCTTTGGGTCGGGGTTCATCGTCGGCGTTGTGGGGGCGTTGCAATTCGAGGTGCTGGCCAGCCGGATCGAGTTGGAATACGGCCTGCCCGTCCGTTTCGAGCCCTCGCAATTCACATCCGCGCGATGGGTGCACGGCAGCAAGGATGCGGTGGACGCCTTCGCCGCCGCCAACAAGCAGCACATAGCCGAGGATAATGACGGCGATCCGGTCTACCTCACCCGGCTGCAATGGGACATCGACCGGGTGGAGCGGGATTATCCCGACATCACCTTGTCCGCCACGAAGGAGCTCATGGTCTGACCACCGGTCCGTCGATCCGCATCTGGTTGACCCTGGAGGAGGAGGCGACAACGCCGTTCACCCAATTCGGCGATGCGGTTCCACCTGAAGACGTTGATTTTGCGCCCCTTTTGCATGAAATCGTGCCGGAGGCGGATGGCGCGCCCGAGCCCGCAGAGGCCGGAGATTTCGCCGCGAAATCCCGCAATCTCGCGCGGAGCTTTGCCGGGCAGCCCGCCTTGTTGCTGCTGAATGCGCGGTTGGTCGCGTTGCTGCGGCGCAGGGCACCGCCCGCGCATATCCCCGCCCTTTTCGCGGCGCTCTGGGCCAAGCATGCCGATGACCTGTCCGACATGCACAACGCGCGCTGGCTTGTCTCGTCATGCCGAACGCTGGCCGATTTCGGCCCGTCCGAGGCAAGCCGGATCGTGGGCGCGGAACTCGCCGTATTGGCGGATATGATGAAATTGTATGAGACCGAGCGCCTGTTTTCGGGCACCGCGCCGGATGACCTGTTCGCGGGCCCTGTCGCGCCTGCATCACTGCCGCTTGACCTTGATGCCTTTGCCATTGCGCGGGGGGATCTTGACCGGTCGGTCGCCACCCGGATCTGGCGGCGGGCGTCCGGTGATCCCGTCGCCGAAGCGCTCGTCAGCCGCCTGATCCCCGACATCCTCGGCGATCCGCGCGGGCTTTTTCTGCGCCTGCGCTTGATGCGGAACCGGCGGCGCATGCGTCAGGGCTAGCACTAGACGGTGCGCGTCTTTGCGCGTGCATTTCCGACGTTTCTCGGCGACCCTGCCCGCAAGGGGGCCTTGTCCGATGCCACACCGCAACCGCGTTCTTCCCACCGGCGAAATCATCGCTCACCCGGCGCGTGGCACCTTCACCGGAAATCGCGGCATTCTCGTCGATCGCGACGGTCGCATGACCGATCGGCAATGGGCGCTAAAGGCGTGGATCACATGTGTTCTCGCGTTTCAGGGGCGCCGCCGCCCGATCGCGCAACCACGCACCTGGACCGAGTTGTTCTTTCTGGACGAGGCCGTGGCGCTGGCCGCGGGTCATCGCCCCTGCGCATATTGCAGGCGCGCCGATTACAATCATTTCAAGGCCCTTTGGGGCGGCGCAAAGGCGACCGAGATGGACCGCGTCCTGCACGAAGACCGCCTCAAGGATCGGCAAAAACGGCTCCATCCGGTGCGCCTGCCCGACCTGCCCGATGGCGCGTTCATCTTGCGGGACGCGACGCCCATGATGGTGTTTGACGACCGCCTTTATCCCTACACGCCCCAAGGTTACGGCACGCCGCAGCCACGCCCGGACGGGCCTGCGCAGGCGCTGACCCCGCCAAGCCTGCTGCGCATTCTGCACGGCGGATATCGGCCGCAGATCCACCCAAGTGCCTCGTCCACCCCTTAGCCACGCGTTAAGCATTTGCGGCTATCTGGATGGGATGCGATGGTTGTCCCTATTCCTGTTGCTCGCCCTTGCGGCCTGCACCTCATCCCCGGGGGTGGTGCATTCGCCCGAAACCGGGTTGCACGGTCAATACACCGCGCAGGTCGTGATCTCGGACCACCCACACCACGTTTTGATGGGGCATCTCGTTGCATTCGCCCATGACGGCACGCGGACCCGCGCGCTCATCATCGGGCAACGCCGCGACGGCGTGCATCGCCTTCGCATGGCG
Organism: uncultured Roseicyclus sp.; assembly: GCA_964586895.1. GTDB lineage: Bacteria > Pseudomonadota > Alphaproteobacteria > Rhodobacterales > Rhodobacteraceae > Gymnodinialimonas. The sequence goes on along the minus strand of CAZPJO010000072.1, from coordinate 7,402 downwards.
CAGGCCTGGCGGGGTGGGGTCGAGCTTCCGTTCACGTCGACCACGCATCAGCTTGACGGATGCACGCACGGCCATTGCCGAGACCGCGCGGTTGGCATCATCGCCCTGTCGGACGCCGTGCTGGCGACAGCGCGCCGCGATGGCCTTTCCGCCCGCCTCACCGGGCGCAGCGATGCGGTCGATATCCATGTGCCGGCCTGGCTGTTTCAAAGCTTGCCCGAATGACGCGTGTTTTCGGAATTCCACCCTTCTGGATTTGACCCTTGCGGCTGAATGGCTTATGCCCTCGCCAGCCCCCGTAGTCCGTACGGGGACCCTACGCGGAGCGCGCTGGGACTTATGCGCTCCATCACCCCGGTCGGATCAGAATGACTCGACCTAAATTGGACGCATATGACAACGTTTTCTGACCTACAGCTGAACCCCAAAGTCCAGAAGGCAATTGCCGAAGCGGGCTACGAAAATCCCACACCGATCCAGGAAGGTGCCATTCCACCGGCACTGGAGGGACGTGATGTTCTGGGCATTGCCCAGACCGGGACTGGCAAGACGGCCAGCTTCACGCTTCCAATGATCACGATGCTGGCCCGGGGCCGCGCCCGTGCGCGCATGCCGCGCAGCCTTGTGTTGTGCCCGACGCGCGAATTGGCCGCGCAAGTCGCTGAAAACTTTGACGTTTACGCAAAGCATGTGAAGCTGACAAAGGCGCTTTTGATTGGTGGCGTATCCTTCAAGGAACAGGAATCGGCCATCGACAAAGGGGTCGATGTCCTGATCGCTACGCCCGGTCGTTTGCTCGATCATTTCGAGCGAGGAAAACTGATCCTGAACGACGTGAAGGTCATGGTCGTGGACGAGGCCGACCGCATGCTGGACATGGGGTTCATTCCCGATATCGAGCGGATTTTCGGCCTTGTGCCATTCACCCGCCAGACCCTGTTCTTCTCGGCCACCATGGCGCCCGAGATCGAGCGGATCACCAACACCTTCCTGTCGAATCCCGCCAAGATCGAAGTGGCGCGCCAATCGACCACCTCCGATACGATCGAACAGCGGCTGATTGAATTCAAACCGACCCGCCGCGACATGGCCGCCAAGCAAAAACGCGATATGTTGCGCGCCGCGATCACCGCCGAAGGCGACGCCTTCAACAATGCGATCATCTTCTGCAACCGCAAGGTTGATGTGGATATCGTTGCCAAGTCTTTGAAAAAGCACGGCCTAAATGCCGAGCCGATCCACGGCGATCTGGATCAATCGCACCGCATGCGCACACTCGACGGGTTCCGCGACGGCTCCATCACGCTTCTGGTGGCTTCTGACGTGGCCGCCCGTGGCCTTGATATCCCGAATGTGTCGCATGTCATCAACTACGATATGCCGTCCCATGCCGAGGATTACGTCCACCGCATTGGCCGGACGGGCCGTGCGGGCAAGACGGGTGTTGCGATCACATTGTGCGTGCCGTCGGATGAAAAATATCTCGGTGCGATCGAAGGACTGATCAAAACGTCGATCCCCCGGGCCGATGCACCGATGGACGTGCAGGACACGCGCCGCAAACGCGATGACGACAGCGCCGCCGAAAAGCCGCGCAGCCGCCGTCGGGGGGGACGCGGGCGCACGGACGATGCCGCGCAGGCAGCCCCGGCGCAAGACAAACCGGACGAGGCACCTGCGCCTGCACCGCAGGTTGAAGCCGCGCAGCCAGAGGCGCGAAACGAAGAACGTCCGCGTCGGGAACGCGGCGGGCGGGGCCGTGGCCGCGACCGTGGGGATCGCGGCGACCGAGGGCCGAGGATCGTCGGCATGGGCGAACACATGCCCGATTTCATCGCGTTGAGCTTTGACGAGCGCCGGGGCGGGCCGCCCGCCATCGACCTGAGCGATGATGCGGAAGATGAGGCAGCCGGGGAAACACCCGACACGCCCGAGGCAGAGGCCGCACCAGCAGAAAAGCCAAAGCGCCGCCGCACCCGCAAGCCGAAGGCAGACGACGCGCCAGCGGAAGCGCCCGCAGACGGTGAAGCTGAGGCTGAAGCCAAGGCCGACGCGCCGGCGGAAGCCGAAAAGCCAAAGCGCCGTCGCAAGAAGAAAGTCGAAGAGCCTACCACCGAGGAGGCCCCAGAGGCCGCGCCGGAAGAGGCCGAAAAGCCCAAGCGCAAGCGCGCCCCACGCAAGAAGAAGGCGGAAGAACCGGCACCTGAGCCCGAAGCCAAGGCCACACCGGACACGCCCGATACAGATGCCTGATCGCAAAACGCCCCGGACAAACCGGGGCGTTTTTCGTTTTTCCAGAGTGGTTTAGTCCGCCATCAGGCGACTGACCAACAATGCAAGCTCGGGCTTTTTGCCGATCTCCTGCACGCAAGTCTGGCGCACGATGCGCTTGATCGCTTCTTCGAGCTTTTCGTCATCGTCAACGACCTTGGCATCAAGGCGCGGCAGAAGCTTGGCGATGTCGTCCTCAATCAGATCCTGCAAGGCCGCGCCCGAAGATCCGACCTCCGGCAGGCCCTTCAGCTGCACCCAGGCATCTTCCAGCACCTCGTCGCCTTCATCCACGATCAGGGCGACCACAACCATCCCGTTGAGCGCCATCTTCATACGCTCCCGGATCACGCCATCGAATTGACCAACGAAGGCCTCGCCATCAAGATAGGTGCGCCCGGTCTCGACATGGCCGACCACACCGGGCGCGTTGCCCGAAAGCTCAACCATCGCGCCATTTGGCGCGACGATACCGGCCATTCCCTTGGAGGTCGCCAGCCGCGCGTGTTCGCGGATATGACGGAATTCACCGTGGTTCGGGATCAGGATCCGCGGCTTCAGCACATCGTGCATGACCTCAAGGTCCGGGCGGTTCGCGTGGCCGGAAACATGGTAAAAGCCGCTGTTGTCATCGACGATTTCGACCCCGATCTCGGCCAGCGCATTCTGGATATGGGCAACGGGAACCTCGTTCCCGGGGATCGTCTTGGAGGAAAACAGGAACATGTCACCCTCTTTCAACTCATGGCCAAGGTACTTTCCACGGCTCAGCGCGGCCGAAGCCGCCCGGCGTTCGCCCTGGCTACCGGTGACCAGAAGCATGAGGTTTTCGCGCGGCACGTCGCGCGCGTCTTCGGGGCTGATCGTGGGCGGGAAACCGGTCAAAACGCCAGCCTCGATCCCCGCCTTGACCATACGCTGCATCGCGCGCCCCATCAGGCAGATTGAACGCCCCGCCGCGACGCCCGCCTCGGCCAGCGTCTTCACGCGGGCAATGTTGGAGGCAAAGGTCGTGGCCACGACCATCCCGCCTGCCCCCGCGACAAGCGCGTTGACCTGTTCGGGCAGTTGCGATTCCGAGCGGCCCGGATTGCGATTGAAGACATTGGTCGAGTCGCACACGAAGGCCAACACGCCTTCGTCCCCGATCTCGGCCCACATGTCCGGGTCATAGGGCTCGCCCACACGCGGATCCCGGTCGATCTTGAAATCGCCGGAATGCACCACGCGGCCCGCGTCGGTATCGATCAGCAATGCGGAGGCTTCGGGGATGGAATGCGACACAGGCGCAAACGACACGCGGAACGGCCCGACCTCCACCACCTCGGGATAGGCACCCACGATGCGGACATTGTCGCCATTGTGGCCCGCCTCTTCGATCTTGCGGATTGCGTGGATCGCGGTGAACGTGCGGCAATAGACCGGCGCGCGCAGGCGGTTCCACAGATGGCCCACTGCGCCGACGTGATCCTCATGGGCGTGGGTGATGAAAATGCCGTCGATGCGGTCACGGCGTTCCTCAAGCCACGCGACATCCGGCAGGATCAGGTCGACGCCCGGCTGGCCGTCCATGTCGGGAAAGGCCACGCCAATATCCACAACGATCAGGCGCTCTGCATCCTTGGGACCGTAGCCATACACATAGCAATTCATCCCGATCTCCCCCGCGCCACCTAGGGGGAGATACATCAGCCGGTTCCGGTCACTCATGGGATGGGTTGTCCTTGTTATATTTATGGATGACCGTGAGGCCGTACATCGTCAGGTCGTCTTCGATGGTGTCAAATAACAGGTCCCCCTGCGCGAACAAGGGGGCGAGCCCGCCGGTGCCGATGACCTTCATCGAACGCCCGTATTCGGCCTTGATCCGCGTCGTAATCCCCTCGATCAGGCCGACATAGCCCCAGAACACACCCGATTGCATACAGCCCACGGTATTGGTGCCGATGACCTTTTCGGGCTTGGTGATATCGACATGCGGCACGGCCGCGGCCCCAAGCGCAAG
>CAZPJO010000072.1:0-3116 GCA_964586895.1 uncultured Roseicyclus sp. | reverse complement strand
GCGCAAGCGCCTCAAGCGACAGGTTCACGCCCGGCGCGATCACTCCGCCGACATAGGCCGCGTCCTCGGCCACCACGTCGAAATTCGTGGCGGTGCCGAAATCGACCACCACGCAATCCCCGCCATGGCGGTCGAACGCACCCGCCGCATTGGCCAGCCGGTCCGGTCCGACGCCGGTGCCATAGTCGATACGCGGTGCGATAGGCAGGGCGCAATCTGGTTTGCCCACAACCAGCGGCCGCAGGTTGAAGAACCGGTCGCAGAACACACGCAGGTTGAACACGACACGCGGCACAGTGGTCGAAATGATCACATCGTCGATCTTCGGGTCGATCCCGTAATGGTTCAAAAGCGTCGAGAACCAGGTGAAATAGGCATCCGCCGTGCGCGAATGGTGGGTCGATGTCCGCAGCGTACACAGCCAGGTTTCGTTGTCCCAAATCGAGAAAACCGTGTTGGTGTTGCCGCAATCAATGCAGAGGAGCATATCACGCCCTCCCTTCAGAAATAGATATCCGCCGCCGCAATCCGGCGCGGGCCTTTGGATGTTTCAAGCACGAGATTGCCGCCCGCGTCCACGTCCGCGAAGGTTCCGGTGATCTCTTCGTGCGGCAGGCGGGCGGTCATGACCTCGCCCAGACGCGCGGCTTTGGCCAGCCATGCGGTGCGGGTGGGGCCAAAGCCGTATGTCGCAAGGCTGGCGTCATGGCGGGCGAAAGCGGGGGCGAGCGCATCAAGCAAGTCCTCCGGCGTGGTTTTGATACCGACCTCACGCAGGGACACAGGCGGCAGGGCGCGGGGTTCAAGCGCCACCGCCTCGGGCACAGCGGCAAGGTTCACACCGATCCCGATGATCAGGTGATTGACCCCGCCCTTGCCATCGCCCAGGCTTTCCAGAAGGATCCCGGCCAGTTTGCGCCCTTCGAGCAAGACGTCATTCGGCCATTTCAACGACAAAGACCCCGCCGGGGTGCCAACGGCAACCAATGCATCATGAAGCGCCAGTGATGCTGTGAACGACCGCAGCGCGATCTGATCCACCGGCCCGTCCGGACGGAGTGTCAGAGAGGCGGCGAAATTGCCCGGCGGCATCGACCATGCCCTGCCCCGGCGTCCACGACCCGCCGTTTGCCGCAACGCCAGAAGCCATTCCGCCCCGCTCAGCGTGGGTGCCACGCGCGCGGCTTCGGCCATGGTGCTGTCGGTCTCAAGCAGGACGCGGCGGCCCACATCGGCGGGCCAGCCCGTCATATCAGCGGGTCAGCATTTCTGCGGCCAGCGCGGCGGACGTTTCAATCCCGAAAAGGTTGATCCCCGGCACCCAGCCCAGGCCAATGACCAGCGCCATCGCGATCAGCCCGGCATATGTCGCCAGGCCCATCCGGCCATCAAGCCCTTCACGCGGCTCGCCGAAATACATCAGGTAGATGATGCGAATATAATAGAACGCCCCGATCACCGAAGCGATCACACCCGCGACCGCCAACCAGACCATGCCCGCATCCACAGCAGCGAGCAAAACAGCATATTTGCCGAAGAACCCCAGAAGCGGCGGCACGCCCGCGAGGCTGAACATCAACACGAGAATGGCCATCGCCTTGCCCGGTTCTTTGGACGCAAAGGCCGACAGCGACGAGATTTCCGTCACATGCTGCCCGTCGCGTTCCATCGACAGGATAAAGGCAAACGTGCCGATGTTCATCGCCACGTAGATCGCCATGTAGATCAGCATCGCCTCGACGCCCATCGCCGTGCCCGCCGCCAGCCCCATCAGCGCAAAGCCCATGTGCGAGATCGAAGAATACGCCATCAGGCGCTTGAGGTCCGTCTGCCCGATCGCGGCAATCGCGCCGAGAAACATCGACAAGACCGCAAGAAAGGCCACGATCTGCTGCCAATCACCCACGACACCGCCAAAGGCATCGTGCACGACCCGCGCAAACAGCGCCATGGCGGCGACTTTCGGTGCCGTCGCGAACAGCGCGGTGATCGGCGTGGGCGAGCCCTCATATACGTCCGGCGTCCACATGTGGAATGGGGCGGCGGACACTTTGAAGGCAAGACCGGCCAGAATGAACACCAGGCCGAACAACAACCCAAGCGACAGATCGCCATTTGCCGCCTCGATGATGCCCGCGAATTGCGTGGTGCCGGCATAGCCATAGGTCAGCGACACGCCATAAAGCAAAATGCCCGAAGACAGTGCGCCAAGGACGAAGTATTTCAGGCCCGCCTCGGTCGAACGCACGCTATCGCGCCGCAGCGAGGCCACGACGTAAAGTGCCAGCGACTGAAGCTCTAGCCCCATGTAAAGCGCGAGCATGTCCCCGGCCGACACCATGAACATCATGCCCACCACAGCCAGCACGATCAGCATCGGAAATTCGAAGCGCAGCAGGTCGGTCTTCGACATGTAATCCTGACTGATGGCCAGAATGGCCGCAGCCGACAACAGGATGGTGATCTTGGCAAAGCGGCTGAACGCGTCGTCGACGAACATGCCGTCAAACGCCTCGCGCGCGCCTTGCCCGGTGATCCCGATGTAGAACGCCATGATCACGAACAGAAGCGCCGTGCCCCATGTCAGCGCCGGGGCAAGGCCGTCTTTCGACGTGTAGACCGCCGCCATCAGACCGCCCATCGCAAACAGCGACAGGACAATCTCCGGCGTCAGGATGGCAAGGTCGGCTCCGAGCATATCAGGCGTCCTTCAATGGTTCGCGGCGACGTGGGTGTGCGGCTCAAACGCGGCCACCGCGACGTCGTAGTTTTCAACAAGGGCCCCGACCGAGGGGCCGATCACGTCGGTCACAAGGCTCGGGTAAACGCCCAGAAGGATCGTCATCACCACAAGCGGCGCAAATATCATGCGCTCACGCGGGGTGATATCCTGAATGGTCTTGAGGCTTTCCTTGATCAGATCGCCAAAGACCACCCGGCGATAGAGCCACAGGGCGTAACACGCGCTCAGGATGACACCGGTCGCGGCAAAGACTCCGACCCATGTGTTGACCTGGAACACCCCAATCAGCGTCAGGAATTCGCCCACGAACCCCGAGGTGCCCGGCAAACCCACATTGGCCATCGTGAACAGCATGAAGACCAAAGCATAGGCT
>CAZPJO010000071.1:385-9767 GCA_964586895.1 uncultured Roseicyclus sp. | reverse complement strand
CATGTCCGGATCGGCAAGGCGTTTGAGCACATCGTCGATCGACCCGGCCTGCGCCCATTTGGGCAGGATCGCCGCCATCAGCGTATGGTTCCAATCATGCGGGATCACGTCAAAGGCGATGTCGCCATCATGATTTCGCGCGATGTCGATCATCTCAAGCGTATGTTCCATGGCGTGGCCGGGCGCGCCGAATTTGGGTTGGATATGGCTGATCTGCAGTCGCGCGCCCGCTTGCCGCGCCGTGCTCATCGCCTCGGTGAAGCCAAGGTCATATTCGGTGTCGCGGTTGCGCACATGGGTGGCATAGAGCCGTCCGTATTTGGCCGCGACCTCGACCATCGGCACAAGGTGATCGGGGGCCGCAAGGATGCCGGGAAAATACTCCAGACCACTGGAAAAGCCGCCTGCGCCTTCTTCCATGCATTGATCGACCAGCTTGGCCATGGCCGCCACATCCTCGGGTTCTCCGGCGTGCATCTCGTCGCCCAGAACGGCGCGGTGGATGGTGCCATGGCCCACAAACGCCACGACGTTCACACCCAGATCCGTGTCATCAAGCACATCGAGATATTCACCGAACCCCAACCATTTGCGATGCTTGGCCTTTTCCGTGAACCACGGGCTGACCTGCCGGATCGCGGCATGCGAACACACCGGCGCGCAGGAGATGCCGCATTGGCCGATGACTTCCGTCGTCACCCCCTGGTGCACCTGACTTTCCGCACGGCCATCGGCGATCAGGGTGAAATCGGAATGGGTGTGCATGTCGATGAAACCGGGGCTGACGGCGAGGCCCGAGACATCGATCACCTCGCCTTCTCCGGCGTTGATATCGCCCACCTCGACGATCATGCCGTCCTTGATGCCGACATCCGCAATCCGGGGCGCGCGCCCCGTGCCGTCGTGAACCTCTCCACCCTTCAGGATCGTGTCGAACATGGGCCGCCTACCTTACCGATGCGGGGCCGTAGACCCAATTGGGCAAGGCCAATGTCAATTCCGGGACCAGGATGATGATGATCATACCGATGATGTAGGCTCCGATGAAGGGCAGGACGGCGACCGATATCCTCTCCAGCGAAATCGCCGAAATGCGCGATGCGATGGTCAGGTTTGCACCAAGCGGCGGGGTCAGGAAACCGATTTCGCAAGTGATGACTGTAAAGATGCCGAACAGCACCGGATCAATGCCAAGCGATGTGACCAGCGGCAGGAAAACGGCCGTGAACAGCACGATCTGCGCCAGGCTTTCCATGAAGGTGCCGATGAAGATATAGAAGATCCCGATCAGCAGCAGCACGAGGAACGGGCTTGTGGTGATCGACGTGATCCCCGCCTGCACCGCCGCCGGAACATCGTAAAAGGCGGTCAGTTGCCCGAACGCCAATGTCGGCGTCAGCAGGATCAGGATGCCGGTCAAAAGCGCGGTGAACCGAAGCGCTTCGATGACCTTTTTCACCGTTAGTTCGCGGTAGATGAACAGGCCCACGAACAAGGCGTAAAAGACCGCCACGCCCGCGGCCTCGGTCGGGGTGAAGACCCCGCCGTAGATGCCGCCCAGGATCAGGACCGGCGCACCTATGGACCATTTTCCCTCCCACGCGGCGCGCAGAAACGGGCCCCAGGTGAACGGATCGCCACCCCCGCCATACCCGCGCCGCCGCGCGATGATGTAAGTCGTCAGCATCAACAGAGTGGTCACCAAAAAGCCCGGCAAGATACCCGCTAGAAACAAGCGCGGGATCGAGGTCTCGGACACTAGGCCATAGATGATCATCAGGTTCGAGGGCGGGATCAGGCTTCCCAAGGCACCCGCGCTGGCCGTGATGGCGGCGGCAAAGGGTACATCGTAGCCGTCCTTCTTCATCGCGGGCACGGTGGCCGACCCGATGGCCGCCGTCGTCGCGGGGCCCGAGCCCGAAAGCGCGCCGAACAACATGCAGGCGAAGACCGTCACAAGGCCCATCGACCCGCGATACGCCCCCACCAATTTCGTGGCGATCCCGATCATTCGGTTCGCCATCCCGCCGACCTCCATCAACCGACCCGCCAGCACGAACAGCGGGATGGTCAGAAGCGGGAACGGCGTCAGGCTGGAATACCCCGTCTGCGCCAGCAGGGTGTAGGGGATCTCGATCAGGAACAGCGCCAGCGCCGTGGTCAGGCCAACGGCGGCAAAAAGCGGCACACCCATCACCACCAGAACGGTGAAGGCGAGGGCCAGGATCAGAAGCTCGTTCAAAACAGATGCTCCTCATCGGGCTTGTCGCCATCTTCCACCAACATCCCCGGCAACCCCTCGGCCCCGTCGCGGAACCAGAGGATGTAGGTTTGAGCCAGGCGCAGCAACATGAAGCCGTAGCCGATCACCAGGATCGTCTGGGGGTAGAATTCATTGATCCGAAGCGACGGCGAGCGCGACGGAAATTGCCACAACACGGTGAGATATTGCCACGACACGATGAACATGATGACGCAAAAAAACGCCCATGCGATATCGGCCAGAAAGATCACCACCCGGCCAAGGCCCGTGGGAAGCGCCTGCACCGCAACCAGAATGCGGATGTGGAACCGTTCGCGCACACAAAGCGACGCGCCCATGTAGACCGCCCAAACCATTGCGATCGCGGCGGTTTCTTCCGTCCAATGCAGCGCGACCTCAAAGATGTAGCGCGCGATCACCTGGGCGAACACGGCCACGGAGATGATCACCAGCGCGATACAACACAGCGCCTCTTCAAAGTGCTTCTCTAACCATCTGAGCACGACCATCGCCTGTCCCTTTCGGCGTGAGGTCAAAAAAGGCGGGGGCCGATTGCGCGCGGCCCCCGCCGGATCGTCAGCCTCGCCTTATTCGGCGGCAGCGTTGATCATGTTGACCAGATCGACGAACTCCTGCCCGCGCTCGGTCGCAACCTCTTGCTGCACGACCTGGGCGGCGGCGATGAAATCGGCGCGCTCGGGGTCCGTGCGGGTCATGCCGCCCTGCTCCACCAACCAGGTGCGGATTTCCTCGGTCTCGGTGCGGACCTCTTCGCTGAACTGGGCGCTGGCGTCGGCGGCGGCGCGCATGATCTGCTCGCGCTGTTCGTCGTTGAGGCGCTCCATGAACGGCGACGACGCAAACAGCGGCGCCATCGACACGAAATGTTCAAGGATCACGAGGTTCGGCATGAACTCGTAAAAGCTCATGTCGCGGATGAACGACGTGCCGTTGTCGCCGCCATCCACCGTCCCGGTCTGAAGCGCGGTCGGCGTCTCGGACCACGCCAGCGGGACGGGGTTCGCGCCAAACGCTTCGAACGTGGCCAGCATCACTTCGTTGTTGGGCGTGCGGATGCGCAGCCCGTCCATGTCGGCCATCGTCTCGACCGGACGCACCGAATTGTAGAAATCGCGATAGAGTGCCGGACCGAAGGCCAGCAGATGCACGCCGGTGTCTTCCAGAAGCTGCGACTGGATGAACGCGCCGACCTCTCCATCGACCACACGGGCCAGATGCGCCTCGTTCTGGAAGATGTAGGGCAGGACCGTCACATCCATCAGGGGCCAATGCGGCGACACGTTGTTGGCGGTGATGAAGAACCCATCCACGGTGCCAAGCTGCATCGCGCGAAACCCTTCGTCCTCGGTCGCGATCTGGTTACAGCAGCGCAGGCGCACATCGACGGAGCCGCCGGTATATTCCTCGGCCAGCTCTTCGAAAATCGCGCCGAAACGGCCGTAAAGCGAATCCTCCGGCGCGCCGAAGCCGACATTCATCGTGATATCCTGCGCCGTAACGCTGGTCGTCGTCATCGCCAAGGCGGCAAGCGTGGCCGCCGTTTTCAGGTGAAAACTCATTTGCACTCTCCCTTTTGGTTTTCCGTTTTGACGAAAGACTGGCACGGCTTTTTGTAACCGCCTAACGATTTGTGCACACAACGGGCATTAATCCTGCGCGCGGCAGAATTCGGTTCCTGCCCCGGGACGGATTGCGCTACGCCTATCCACAGGGGAGGCAATCCATGTCAGAAATTACTGTTTTTCAGGCACGCAAAATCATCACCATGGATCGCACCCGCCCCCACGCGACCCATGTCGCGGTGCGCGACGGGCACATCTTGGCGGTTGGCGATGCGGCCTGCGCGGATGCCTGGGGCACGCCCCGCCACGACACCCGCCTTGCCGATGCAATCGTGATGCCCGGCCTTGTCGAAGGGCACGCCCACATGATGGCCGGTGCGATCTGGGACTACGCCTATATGGGCTACCACGATCGGATCGATCCGCGCGGCGCGCTTTGGAAGGGTCTCGACACGCTGGACGCGGTCGTGGCCCGCTTGCAAGAGATCGAGGCCACACTGCCCGAAGGCGCCCCCCTGATCGGGTGGGGGTTCGATCCGATCTTTCTGCCCGGCGAACGCCTTGGCGCTTTGCATCTGGACCGCGTGTCCACGACCCGCCCCATCGCGATCCTGTTCTCCAACTTCCACCTGATGTGCGTAAACTCCGCCGCGCTGGACATGGCGGGATATGACGGAGGCACCAATGTCGAAGGGGTCGTCAAGGCGGGCGACGGCGCGCCCACCGGCGAGTTGCAGGAAATGGCCGCGATGTTCCCCATCATGCGCCGGTTGGGCATCGATTTTCGCGCCCTGTCGCAACGCGAAAGCGCGATCCGATCCTATGCCGAGGTCGCGCGCCGGGCCGGTGTGACCACGGTCACCGATCTGTTCTCGCAATTGGAGGATGAAGACCTCGCCACCATGCTGTCGGTCACGGACGAGGCCGACTTTCCCTTGCGCATCGTGCCGGCGCTGGCGGCCATGGGCGACCCGGTCGCGTTGGCCGAACGCGCGCTGGCACTCAAGGCGCGCTCAACGGATAAACTACGCCTTGGCGCGGTGAAACTGATGACTGACGGCTCCATTCAGGGTTGGACCGCAAGGGTGAAATGGCCCGGCTACGTCGGCGGGCAGCCCAATGGCTTGTGGAACATGGCGCCCGAGCAAATCGCCGAAACCTGTGCCGCGCTGCATGCGGCTGGCGTGCAAATGCACATCCACGTCAATGGTGACGAGGCGTCCGAGGTGGTGATTGACGCGCTGGAGGCCGCGATGCGCCAGGCGTCCTGGCCCGATCATCGCCATGTCCTGCAACATGGGCAAATGATGGGCGCGGATCAGTTCCAGCGCTGCGCAAAGCTTGGCATCGCGGTCAATCTCTTCGCCAATCACCTGTGGTATTTCGGGGATCAGCATGTCGCCCTGACCATCGGTCAGGACCGGGCCGAGCGGATGGATGCGGTGCGCTCGGCGTTGGATGCGGGGCTGAGTGTGGGCATTCATTCCGACGCGCCGGTGACACCTATGGGCCCGCTGTTCACCGCGTGGTGTGCGATCAACCGCGTGACCATGTCGGGCCGGACCCTTGGACACGCGCAGAAGATAACCCTGCCCGAGGCGCTTCATGCGATCACCCTTGGCGCGGCCCGGACCCTCAAGATGGACGGCGAGATCGGCTCGATCACGGTGGGCAAACGCGCGGATTTTGCCGTTCTTGCACAAGATCCGACCAAAGCTGCGCCCGAAGCGCTGCGCGATATCACAGTGCTTGGCACCGTGGTCGGCGGGCGGGTGCACCTGCTGTGACGCCGCTTCCGATGACCGTGATCGCGGGATATCTGGGGGCGGGCAAGACGACCCTGATCAACCGGCTTCTGGCCGAACCGCATGGATTGCGACTGCTTGTGATGGTCAATGATTTCGGCGCGATCAACGTCGATGAAAGCCTTCTCGATTCCCGCGATGAGGATACAATCGCCCTGTCGAACGGCTGCGTGTGCTGCACGATGGGGGCCGATCTGTTCATGGCCATCGGCGATGTCCTGGACCGCAGGCCGCGCCCCGATCATCTGATCGTCGAGGCCAGCGGAATCTCCGAACCGGCCCGCATCGCCAATGTGGCCCTGGCTGAACCGGACCTGAGCTATGCTGGGATCGTCACGGTGGTGGACGGGCAGAGCTTTGCCCAATTGCACGGTGACGCAAGGGTCGGCCCGCAGGTGCGCACGCAAGTGGATCAGGCCGATCTGGTCTGGGTCAGCAAAGACCCCGATGACACACAATTGGCAGCCATCGCAAAGGTCGCGTCCGCACCCGTGGTGTCAGACGGCTCGCCCACGGCACTGGTCCACCTCGTGGCGGACAAGCCACCAAAGGCCGCGCCGCACGCGCCGCATGCCACCTACACATCCTGGGCGTGCAACGGGGTCTTTGCGGGAGACATCCATGACCTGAAGCAGGCACTGGCCGCGCGCCCACCCGGGTTATTCCGCGTGAAAGGCACGGTTTTGGACGCCAACGGCAAGATGTGGATCGTTCAGGCCGTGGGCCAGCAGATCGCCGTGACTGCGGCGGGGGACGGGGCGCAGGCGGGGCTGGTCGGCATCGGGTTGGCCGCACATCTCGATAAAGCTTCCGTTGAAGCTTGGTGGTCTACGGCACTGCGGGTCTAGACGCCGTAGGGGTGTGAGCGTTTCCAGGGGTTAACGGGACGGCGGAGCGGGCATCCGGGGCAACCCCACGGCCTCAAGTAGCGCAAAGCGCGGTAGGCCAAAAAAAGTGGTGCGGGTGAAGGGACTCGAACCCCCACGCCTCGCGGCGCCAGAACCTAAATCTGGTGCGTCTACCAATTCCGCCACACCCGCATCGGCGGCGCGTGTAGCAGGCCTGTCGCGGCAAGGCGAGGCCAAAAATCTCCGCACCATTTACCCGAACGCAACCTGCTTTCGCCCAGAATATGCCCGAATCCCAAGCGACGGTTAGTCGTTGACAGGCGCTCTTTTCATTCGGCCTGCAAAGATCACAGATAAAGAAGACCACGCATAACACGCCACAAAAGGTTCGCCCGATGCCCATGAATGCCGTACTTTTGCACGCAATGATGCGAGGCACTCAGTGCCCGGTTGAGCGAGCAGGTCACGACATGACACAGGCAAGGCCTCACCCCTCGGGCGATGTCGACGGCGAGATTGACACGTGCGACGCCGGTCTGCCCCTCGGGGCGCGGGTGCTGACCCTCGACGGAGCACTTCCCGTGGAATTCCTGACCCCCGGCGACCGCGTGATCACGCGCCGTGGCGTGCGTCCCCTCCACGCGGTGACGCGCCGAACCCTTTCCGAAGGCGCCAAGCGGGTGCGCATCACGGCCGAGGCATTGGGCGGCAAACCGTCCAACGATATCATAATGACGCCGCAACAACGCGTTTTGCTGCGCGATTGGCGGGCGCAGGCCCTTTGGGGTAAGGCCATTGCCGCCATACCCGCCGCGCGGCTGGTCGATGGCACATTCATTCGCACCGAAACCGGGGCAGAGCAGATCATGCTTTCGCTCTATTTCGGTGCGCCCGAGATCCTCTATGCAGACGGGTTGGAGCTTGCCTCCGCAGACACGCCGATGGTGGCAGCCACGGCGCATTAGCCCCGTAAACCCGCGCGGTGTTTGCGCGTGGGGATGCATCGGCGGAACACAGACCGCCGCAGAGGATGGAGCGCCCCGATGCGCTCAACCGTGGTCAAAGGCGTTGCAGACCGCCTGACGTCCACGGAAATGGAAACGGCGCCCCTACTCAGGGCGCCGTTTTTCCGTTGGGACGCTCGGCAATGCCGCGCAAGACCTCGGGCAACAGATCCGGCAAATCCTCCGCAATCAGGCCCGGACCGAACAGGCGCGCGACATCCACATGCAGATGCACCGCCGCCTGCGCGGCCCAAAAGGGCGCGAACCCGCGCGCCAGAAGACCTGTGATGATCCCGGCCAGCACATCACCCGACCCGGCGGTCGCAAGCCACGGCGCCGCGCGCCCGTAAGCCGCCGCATGCACACACACCCCACCATCGGGATCGGCAATCACCGTGTCGGCCCCTTTGAACACCACGACGCAACCCGCCCGTTCCGCTGCCATGCGCGTGGCGTCGATCTTGGAAAAGGCGGGGCCCTGCGTGGCGCGCGCGCCTAAACGCTCGGCCAAATCGGGAAACAGGCGCGCGAACTCGCCGCCATGGGGCGTGATCACCGCGCAATTGCGCAGCTGCGGCAGGATGTCGGCCTCTGCGCCGGCGAAACACGACAGCGCATCGGCGTCCAGAACCACGGCCAATCCGCGCCCGGACTCCTCGCCAATGCGCAACGCAGCCTGAACCATCGCCGCTGTATCGGGCCCCGTCCCAAGGCCAGGACCCAGGCACATCGCGTTGATCCGCCGATCCGCCAACAGCGCCACAAGCCCCTCCGGCCCATCGCAGCGCCGCAACATCAGTGACGTGACCTGCCCCGCGCATTCCATCATCGCAGCACCCGGTGCCGCCAACGTCACCAGCCCCGCGCCAATGCGCAACGCCGCCCGCGCACCCAACCGGGCCGCCCCCGTTCGCCCCATCCCGCCGGTCACGACAAGCGCATGCCCATGGTCGAACTTGTGCGCCGGGCCCGCGCCCTTGGTCAGCGTCGGTTCGGCCCGCGTTCGGTCCGGCAGCCGCGCCATCGGTACTCCTTGGGAACGGTCGGACAACCCGATATCGACCACCTCCAGCGCGCCACAATGGGCCGGGCCATCGGCCAACATATGGCCCCGCTTTGGCTGGTGGAACGTCACGGTCAGGTGCGCCGCGACAGCACCGCACCATTGGTTGTCGACCCAAAGGATCCTACCGCTGTCGGCGTCGAGACCCGATGGGATATCAACCGCCACCACGTAAGGCGCGCCCGTCGTCCCCTCGCCCCAAGCGCCACCGGAAAACAGGCTATGGAACAACGTGCCCACCGGATCGGGGGGCGCATAGCCGCGGCTCAACCCGGTACCAAAGATCGCATCGACGATAAGATCCGCCCCCTGCCAGGCGATGGCCTCCATCCCTGCGACGGGTCCGATGGCCTCCCAACGGCGGCGGTTTTCGGCGGCATCGGACGGCATTGCCCGGGCCTCCCCCATAGCGTGCACATCCACAGTCCAGCCGCGCTCGGCCAGCAGACGCGCGATGACATACCCATCACCGCCATTGTTCCCCGGCCCGCACAATATTACGGCGCTGTGCGGCGCACGGGCGAACTCCGGCCACCGGGCCAAAACACGCTCCACAACGCCCCGCCCCGCGCGCTCCATCAAATCCAGACCGCTGTGTCGGCCGCTGGCGATGGCCGTGCGCTCGATCTGTTGCATTTGCCGCGCGGTCAGAAGGCGCATGACCCCTCCGATTCATTATCGTCTACTTTTTGAGCGCTTTGCGTAATTCGTGATCGCAGCGCCTGCTTTTTGCCCAAAGTTTGGCCATTGCCTCGGCTGCTGCATGGACGCCCCTGCCGCAAGATGGTGTCAGAACTAGCACGTGATTGCGAGGGG
>CAZPJO010000071.1:0-375 GCA_964586895.1 uncultured Roseicyclus sp. | reverse complement strand
GGGAGTCGGCCGATGAAAAAGATCGAAGCAATCATCAAACCGTTCAAACTGGATGAGGTGAAAGAAGCCCTTCAGGAAATCGGTGTTCAGGGGCTGAGCGTCACCGAGGTCAAGGGCTTCGGGCGTCAGAAGGGCCACACCGAATTGTACCGCGGTGCCGAATATGTGGTCGATTTCCTGCCCAAAGTGAAGATCGAGGTCATCCTGAGCGAAGATCAGGCCGACGCGGCGATCGAAACCATCATCAACGCGGCCAAGACCGACAAGATCGGGGACGGCAAGATCTTTGTCTCCGACATCAGCCAGGCCATCCGCATCCGCACGGGCGAGACCGGTGAAGACGCGCTCTGAACCAACAACGAAACACCCCCGACC
>CAZPJO010000070.1:3078-9778 GCA_964586895.1 uncultured Roseicyclus sp. | reverse complement strand
TTTCCGACCGGCAGCCGTGGCGTTCGGGATCTGCTTTGAACGAGGGGCAGTTGATGATCGTGAATTCGGGGATGAACGTCGCCAGTTCGCTTGCATCAGGACGGCGCAGAAGGTGGCGGATGAAGAGGTTGTGCCAGGCAAGCTCGGACACCACGCGCACATCAAGGCGATGCTCGGCGTCGGCTCCGGCGTAGAGGTCCTGTACGTAGTAATCGTTGCCCTTCATGTGCTCCAGCATATCGGCGTGGAGGCGGTCGAAGGCGTCAGGGGCCATAGGGGCGTTGTTGTCCCACCAGATGCTGTCCTCGACAGCCGGGGTGCGGACGACGAATTTGTCGTTGGGCGAGCGGCCGGTGAACTGTCCAGTGGACACAAGGAAGGTACCACCCTTGCCAATTTTGCCTTCGCCGCGCTCGACCGCGGCCTCCATCAGCGCGGGCTCCAGCAGGTTGTAATAGACTGATCCGAGCCCCGTGATGCCTTGTTGATCAAGCGTGTGTGCGGGGTTCACGCGTCCATTGGTCATGGCTGGAATGCTCCTGAAGGGCGAAATATGCCCGTAACAATGTTGCGACGGCACAGAATTGCGTCGTCTCAACCGAGCTATAACATGACGTTTTTCGACCTGAACAGGACGCGATCGCACAGTTAGCGCAACCATTAGCGCAATCAGTGCGAAACAATATTATTCGCGGCGATGTTCCGCCGAATTTGGGTATTTCGCGGGCAATTGCCGTGATTTCGCCACATTCCTTCATCCGGCATTAACGCAAAATGGCCACACTTTGGGGGTGCCAGTGAGTCGCCGGGGGATTTCCGATTGATTCTCTGGATTGAAAACTGGAAGCTGCCCGAAAAAATAAACCCATCGAGCAGTAATCGAGGACATGAAAATATGGCCCGCATCGCACTTGTCGATGACGACAGGAATATCCTGACGTCCGTTTCGATGACCCTTGAGGCAGAGGGTTTCGACGTCGAAACATACAATGATGGACAGTCCGCACTGGACGCGTTCAACCGAAAATTGCCGGATCTGGGTGTCTTCGACATCAAGATGCCGCGTATGGATGGCATGGATCTTCTGCAGCGCCTGCGGCAGAAATCGCAGATGCCGGTGATCTTCCTGACCTCCAAGGATGATGAAATTGACGAATTGATGGGCCTGCGTATGGGCGCCGACGATTACGTCAAGAAGCCGTTCTCGCAGCGCCTTCTGGTCGAGCGGATCCGCTCGATCCTGCGCCGTCAGGACGCGATTGCCTCCGATGCGACCGGCTCGCCCGAGGAAAGCACGGTCCTTGACCGCGGCCACCTGCAGATGGACCCCCTGCGCCATGCTGTGATGTGGAAAGGGCGGGATGTGACGTTGACGGTCACCGAATTCCTTTTGCTTCAGGCGCTGGCGCAACGGCCCGGCTTCGTGAAATCGCGTGATCAGTTGATGGATGTCGCATACGACGAGCAGGTCTATGTCGATGACCGCACCATCGACAGCCACATCAAGCGTCTGCGCAAGAAAATGCGCTCGGTCGACGATGATTTTTCGGCCATCGAGACGCTTTACGGCATCGGCTACCGCTATAACGAAGAATAGGGGCCGCCCGTGCCAGCCGACGTTTCGCTGACCAACCGCCGCGCCGCCGAGCGGGCGGACATCGTCCTTGGTGAGGATTGGGATCGCCCGCAGGCCAACCTGGAAAGTGAACTCAGGGCCGCACGCGCGCGTCGGTCGCTGATTTCGCTCAATTCCTCGCCGCTTGCGCGCAAGATCATCCTGTTCAACCTGCTTGCGATCCTGATCCTCGGGATCGGCTTCCTGTGGTTGAACCCGTTTCGCGACAGCCTTGTCGTACAGCGGGAGCGTGCCTTGGCCGTTGAAGCGCAACTCATCGCGGATGTGTTCGAGGCGAACCTGCCCGAAGCCGCGCCAGCCGATCTGGTGACGGGTGATGGCATCGACGCCGGCGCGGTCCTGTCGCGGATCGGTCTCACGGAAGGGGTCGATATCTTCGTCTTCGCGGCGGACGGTACGCTCGTCACCTCCACGCAACAGATCGGGCGAAGCGTCGCTCGCCCGGTGCGCGGGCTGGAGGCGCAGGCCGGTGAAACCCTCCTGATCACTGATTTTCTCGTGTCGATCTGGAACGGATTGTCCGGGGTGCTCGGGCGGCCCGACCAATCCACTGCCACGCCCTCGGGCCCCGAAGCGCATGTCGCCATGGTGCAGGCCGCCTTGGGTGGCGCGACGATCCTGCAACGCGGTGAGGATGCAACGGGCTCCATCTTTGCGGCGGCCACGCCCATCGACGCGGCCGGCGGCGCGCTTGGCGTTGTTGTGGTGACAACGGCCGCAGGTGAGATCGACCAATTGGTGCGCGTCGAACAGGAGCAGCTTTTGCAGATGTTCGTCGTGGCGTTGATCGTTTCTATCGCCTTGTCGCTTGTGTTGGCCTCGACCATCGCCAACCCGTTGGCGGACCTGTCGGCCGCGGCCGAGTTGGGCCGCGACAAGAACGCTCGCAAGATGTCACCGACGCGGGTGCGGATCCCGGACCTGACCGGACGCCCCGACGAGATCGGCCGCTTGTCCGGCGCGCTTCGCGGCATGGTCGCGGCGCTGTACGATCGCATCGATTCCAACGAACAATTCGCCGCCGATGTCAGCCACGAAATCAAGAACCCGCTGGCCTCTTTGCGCTCGGCCGTCGGAACCCTGACAGTTGCACGCACCGATGAGCAGCGCGCGCGGCTTGTCGAAGTGATCGAGCATGATGTTCAGCGCCTCGACCGGTTGGTCAGCGATATTTCCAACGCGTCGCGCCTCGATTCCGAACTGGTGAAGGAAGAGGAAGAAGAATTCGACCTCGTCCGGACGCTCGACAACATCAGCCAGTATCACGCGGAAGAGGCGGCCAAGAAGGGCGTCGAATTCATCACCGACCTGCCCGACAACAGCATCAGCATATCGGGCCTCGAAGGCCGTCTGGCGCAGGTGTTCGTGAACCTCATCGGCAACGCCATCTCGTTCTGCGAAGACGGCGATGCCGTCCGCCTGTGGATCCGGCAGCGGGAAAATCGCGTGCTGATCGTGGTTGAGGACACCGGCCCCGGCATCCCCGAAGAGGCGCTGACAAAGGTGTTCAATCGCTTCTATTCGGAACGCCCCGTGCAGCAATTCGGCAACCATTCCGGCCTTGGCCTCGCCATTTCCAAGCAGATCGTCGAAGCCCATGGCGGCGTGATCTGGGCCGAGAACATCCGCCCGACCGAGGCTGACGTAACGTCCGAGCCGCTTGGCGCGCGCTTCGTCGTCGGCCTGCCGATTTGAGGCGTGGGCGCGCCGCTGATTGAGCCGCTGAGTGCACTTGCCGCCACCCGCGACGGCACAGCACTTTATTTCAACGCAACTGCCGTGTCCTTCGAGGGGCGCGGCGTCTTGTTCGTCGGCCCCCCGGGCCATGGAAAATCCGCAACCGCGCTTGGGTTGATGGCGTTTGGGGCGCATCTGATCTCGGATGACGGGGTCTGGTTCAGGGCGGGGCGATTGACGCCGCCCGAGGCCGCGCCGCCCTTGATCGAAGCGCGTGGGATCGGCCTCCTGAACGCGGGACCGACCTGCGCATCTGCCCCGCTTGATCTGATCGTCGACTTGAGCTGTGCAGAGGATCATCGCCTGCCGCCGCGACGCTGCGTCGCCATACATGACGAAAAAGTGCCGTTGATCCGGGCCAATGTCGGCCCCACCCTTATTCCAGCGTTGCTGCAGTTTTTGCGGCACGGACGCGCCGAACTCTGAACAGAAAGCCCCCGGATGCCCCCCGCAACCGCACATGTCGTTATCGTCACCGGCCCGTCCGGCGCAGGCCGCAGCACCGCGATCAACGCGTTGGAGGATCTGGGGTTCGAGGCGATTGACAACCTGCCCCTGCGCCTGCTGCCGCGTTTGCTCAAGGGTACGCCGCCGGATCGCCCCCTTGCCCTCGGGATCGACCCGCGCACCCGCGATTTCGGGGCCGAGGATCTGTTGGCAGCCTATGATACCTTGCGCGAAGATCCCGCTTACATGGTCGATCTGGTCTATCTTGATTGCGAGCCCGCCACCTTGCTGCGCCGCTATTCAGAGACCCGGCGACGGCACCCGCTTGCACCTGACGCCGATCCGGCGGACGGCATTGCGCTGGAACGTGGGATGCTGGAGCCTTTGCGGGCCCGGGCGGATGTTCTGATCGATACAACAACGCTGAGCGTGCACGACACCCGCGCCCGGATCGAGGAGGTCTTCGTCTCCGAAAGCGGCGCGCGCATGGCGATTCAGGTGACGTCGTTCTCCTATCGGCGCGGTATGCCGCAGGCCGCCGACATGGTCTTTGACTGTCGGTTCCTGCGCAATCCGCATTGGGACACGGCCCTGCGTCCACTCGATGGACGGACCGGGGATGTGCAATCCTACATCGGGCAGGATGAGCGTTTTGCCCCGTTCCGCGACCAGGTTCAGGGCATGCTGGAATTGCTGCTTCCGGCCTTCCGCGCCGAAGGCAAAAGCCATCTGACCGTCGCATTCGGGTGCACCGGCGGCAAACACCGCTCGGTCGCCTTGACCGAGATCATCGGGCAAAACCTTGCACAGACCGGCTGGCAGGTGTCTATACGGCACAGGGATCTGGACACGGACCGAGATCGCCCGCTGCCGCCGACGCGGCAGCCCGGATCGGTCACCGAGGGAGAGGCAGGCAACCCGTGATCGGCATTGTCATCGTCGCCCATGGCGGGCTTGCGACCGAGATCAAGCGTGCCACGGAACATGTCGTGGGCGCACAGCACGCGATGGTTGCGATTTCCATTGGTCCCGAAGATGACCGCGGCGTTCGCACGCGCGAGATCTGCGATGCGGCGGATGCTGTGGATCATGGCGACGGTGTGGTTGTGGTGACCGATATGTATGGCGGCAGCCCCTCGAACCTGTCGCTGCGTGCCTGCCGACCGGCCAATCGCAAGATCCTGACGGGGATGAATCTTCCGATGCTGGTCAAATTGGCAAAGTCGCGTCAGTTGAGCGTCGATGAAGCCGTCGCCCGCGCCGCCGAGGCCGGGCGCCGCTATATCAACAGCTTTGACGGCAGCCCGGATTAGGAAAGACACCCCCCACATGAGCGACAATGCCACTACCAATCGCACGTTGGAAATCGTGAACACCAAGGGTCTGCATGCCCGCGCATCGGCCCGTTTCGTCGAGGTGGTCGAAGAGCATGACGCCACGGCAGAGGTCCGAAAGGATGGGCTGAGCGCCGCCGGGGACAGTATTATGGGCCTTTTGATGTTGGCAGCCTCCATGGGAACCTTTATTGAGGTTGAGACAAGTGGGGCTGAGGCAGAACGCCTGGCTGACGCGTTGCAAGCTCTGGTCGCCGACCGGTTCGGCGAGAAAGCCTGATCACCCGACGTGGTTGGCACCGGCCCTGAACATGGGCTGAAACCGGGCCCCCGGGGGCACTTTGGAAGGGACGAGGGCATTTGACCGATTTGGGTTCCCGAAACATTTCGGCACCTGCGCCGAGCCGGACTCCCGGTCCGGGCGGGACCTATGACCGTCGTTCCCTGACCTATGCGAATTCGTTCCCGAACCCGTTCGTGCGCTACACGATCAAGGCGATCGAATGGATGACGGGCAAGCTGACCATCATCAACCGGGTGCGCAAGTTCGAAAGCCTTGGCGAGTTCAAGGGGCAGGCGTTCTGGCCCGCGACCATGAAGGTGATGGGCATCGATCTTCAGACGCCCGACCACCAATTGGCCCGCATCCCCGCAGAGGGGCCGGTCGTCTTCGTGGCAAATCACCCCCACGGCCTGGTCGATGGCATGATCCTTGCCGATCTGATCGGGCGGCGGCGCGACGATTACCGCATCCTGACCCGCGCGCTTCTGACGGGGATCGACGAGGCGGCGTCGGGTTACATGATCTCGGTCCCGTTCCCGCATGAGCCGGACGCGCAGCAGAAGATGCTGGATATGCGCGCACAAGCGATGACGCATCTGAAGCAGGCGGGCCTGATCGCTTTGTTCCCGTCCGGCGCGGTTGCGGCCTCGGACCGGATGATGGGGCAGCCGATCGAAGGCGAATGGAACGTGTTCACCGCCAAGATGATCCGCAATTCCGGCGCGACCATCGTACCGTGTTTCTTCACCGGGCAGAACAGCCGGATCTATCAGATCGCCAATCGCATCAGCCCCGTCTTGCGGCAGGGTCTGCTGATCCATGAGGTCGTGCGCAGTTTCGATGTGCCCCAGGCGCCGATTATCGGGAACCCGATCACCCCCGATGAATGGGCCGACCGCATCGGCAAGCCGCGCGAATTCATGGCGTGGCTGCGCGAGCGGACGCTGTCATTGCGCGACGACCCCGACCAATAGGCCCGACCAAAAGAACCGACCTGCGGAGCCCGTGCTAGCGGGTGGGAACCGGCGCTTCGCCGCGATAATCGTAGAACCCGCGATCGGTCTTGCGCCCCAGCCACCCGGCCTCGACGTATTTCGTCAGGAGCGGACAGGGCCGGTATTTGGTGTCGGCCAACCCGTCATGCAGGACGTTCATGATCGCAAGGCACGTGTCGAGCCCGATGAAATCCGCCAGCTCCAGCGGCCCCATCGGATGGTTCGTCCCCAGCTTCATCGCCATGTCGATCGAGGTGACGTTCCCGAC
>CAZPJO010000070.1:0-3068 GCA_964586895.1 uncultured Roseicyclus sp. | reverse complement strand
CATCCGTTGCGATGCCCCGGATCAGTTCTACCAATTGCATCACCGGCACCGGGTTCATGAAGTGGAACCCCATGAACCGCTCGGGCCGGTCCGTGCGGCTCGCCAGCCGGGTGATCGAGATCGAAGAGGTGTTGGACGTCAGGATCGTCTCGGGCTTCAGATGTGGCAGAAGGTCTTCGAAAATCGCTTGCTTGACCGTCTCACGCTCGGTCGCGGCTTCGATGATAAGGTCGGTTGGCCCGACATCGCGCAGGTTCAGCGTGGTGCGAATGCGATCCATCGTGGTGGATTTCACGGCGGCGGTAATCTTGTCACGGCTAACCTGCCGTTCCAGGTTCCGGTCGATAAGCGCAGTCGCGGCGTCCAGCGCATCCTGACTGACATCGGACATGACCACATCATACCCCGCAAGCGCACAAACATGGGCAATGCCATTGCCCATCTGGCCTGCGCCGACGATTCCGATGCTTTGGATAGCCATGACAGGCCCCTTTGTTTTTCCGCATAGTCCCATCAGGTTATGCGTGGGCGACGGCAAAGAAAAGCCATCGCCGCCGCGCCCTTTGCGCACGGGCCAATTGCCCGGATTTTCGTAAAAATCACTGTAAAACAGAGGTTTAGCGATCCGTCAACTTTTGTCATGCACACATTGTGGTGGGTGAGTCTCCAATTGTGACGGAGCGAGAGTTATGAGTATTGAACAACGAGGGCGTTTGCCCCTCGACTATCAACCTGTGGCATTGCCAGGGTCGGCCCTTCGGTTTCGGGGGCCATTGGCAACGGATCGTGAACCGTCTGTCGTATGCATCGGCGGGTCAGAGACCTTCGGGCGTTTCATCAACGCACCGTTCCCGGCGCAATTGGATGATGCCTGTCCCGGCACCGTCTTGAACCTCGGCGTGATGAATGCCGGGCTTGATGTTCTGATGACCGATCCCGCGATTCTGGGCGCGCTCGACGAGGCGGAAGCCGTCGTCTTTCAGATCATTTCGGCACACAATATGTCGAACCGGTTCTACACTGTGCATCCCCGCCGCAATGATCGCTTTCTGACGGCAAGCAACATGCTGCGCACAATCTATCCGCAGGTCGATTTCACGGAATTCAACTTCACGCGGCACATGTTGACGCATCTGCATGATTTGTCCGCCGACCGGTTCGAAATCCTCCGAAGTGAACTTGCATCGGCATGGAGTGCGCGGATGATCCGGTTTCTCAGCCAGACGGTGGCCCCGGTTCACCTGCTGTGGTTGTCGAACCGATCGCCGGATCAATGCGATGCAAGCGACATGTCGGTTGATCCATTGTTCGTGACGTCCGAAATGCTGGAGCATGTGGCCGAGCACGCCGCCAGCCTGACGATTGTAACACCGGATCAGGCGTCGAGTACCGATGACCTGCACGGCAAGTATTTTGGTCCGAGGGAAGAGGCCGCGGCGCGTCTTCTGCCGGGTCCGAAGCTGCACGATTTCGCAACGGCCAAGCTTATGAAATGGCTTTGACAATCAAAAAAGGCCCCGCGCCGGTAAACCGGGCGGGGCCTTTTAATCGGGCTCGGCCGTTGGCCTAAAGCTTGCCGGTCAACTCGGGCACCGCGTCGAACAGATCCGCGACCAGGCCGTAATCGGCGACCTGGAAAATAGGAGCCTCTTCATCCTTGTTGATCGCAACAATGACTTTCGAATCCTTCATGCCGGCGAGGTGCTGGATCGCGCCGGAAATGCCGACGGCGACGTACAACTCGGGCGCCACGACCTTGCCGGTCTGACCTACCTGCCAATCGTTCGGCGCATAGCCGGAATCAACCGCCGCGCGCGATGCGCCAACTGCGGCCCCCAACTTGTCGGCCAATCCTTCGATCAGGGCGAATTGCTCTTCGCTGCCGACGCCGCGCCCGCCCGAGACGACAATCCCGGCCGAGGTCAGTTCGGGCCGATCCGAAGCTGCGACCTTGTCTTCCACCCAGCTCGACAAGCCGGGGTTTCCGGCGGCATCGATCATTTCGACATTGGCCGAGCCCCCGGTGCCGGCCGCATCGAAGGTGGATGTGCGGAACGTCACAACCTTCTTTGCATCCGAAGATTTGACGGTCTGGATCGCGTTGCCCGCATAGATCGGGCGCTCAAACGTGTCGGCATCGACAACGGCGGACGCGTCCGAGATCACCATTACATCCAGCAAAGCGGCGACCCGCGGCATGATGTTTTTTGCGTCGGTCGTTGCTGGCGCGACGATATGGTCATAATCGGCGGCCAGCGCAGCGACCAATGCGGCGGTCGGTTCGGCCAGCCGGTGCCCCAACACGGCGTCTTCGGCACACAGCACCTTGGCCACGCCCGCGATTGTCGCGGCCTCATCGGCGGCGGCCTTGGCGGATGCCCCGGCGCAGAGAACCGTGACGTCGCCCAATTGCGTTCCGGCCGCCACGGCCTTGGCGGTGGCATCCATCGCCAACTCGCCCGCATTCACTTCGGCAAGGAGAAGTACAGCCATCAGATGACCCCCGCTTCGTCTTTGAGTTTCGTGAGAAGTTCGTCAACCGAGCCCACCTTCACGCCAGCGGCGCGGGCTTCGGGCTCGGTCGTCTTGACCACGGCAAGGCGCGGGGTAACGTCGACGCCGTAATCGGCGGCGGTCTTTTCATCCAGCGGCTTCTTCTTGGCCTTCATGATGTTTGGCAACGACGCATACCGCGGCTCGTTCAGGCGCAGATCGACGGTGATGATGGCGGGCATCTTCACTTCGATGGTCTGCAATCCACCGTCCACTTCGCGCGTGACCTTGGCGCTGTCGCCATCGACGTCCACCTCTGAGGCAAAGGTCGCCTGGCTCCAACCCAGAAGCGCCGATAGCATCTGACCGGTGGCGTTCATGTCGTTGTCGATTGCCTGCTTGCCCGCCAGAACAAGGCCGGGCTGCTCTTCGTCGATCACCGCCTTGAGGATCTTGGCAACCGCGAGCGGTTCGATATCCGTGTGGACATCCTCGGCCGCGACGACAAGGATCGCACGATCCGCCCCCATGGCGAGGGCTGTGCGCAGGGTTTCCTGGCTTTGCTTCACACCGAT
>CAZPJO010000069.1:7869-9832 GCA_964586895.1 uncultured Roseicyclus sp. | reverse complement strand
CATCTTGACCATCGTGTCATTCGCCTCGGAACCGGAATTGGTGTAGAACACTTTGCCCCGATCCCATGGCGACACCTCGATCAACCGCTCGGACAGGGCCACGGTTTGATCCGACATCCGGCCAAAGAACGCGTGGTAGCCCGGAAACCGGTCATATTGCGCCTTTGCGGCCTCGATCAGGCCGGGATGGTTGAAGCCCGCCACCATGTTCCAAAGGCCGGAATTGCTGTCGAGGTAGCGCTTTCCGTTGGTGTCGAAGACGTAGGGGCCCTCGCCATGGGTCAAAACCACCGTCCCGCGGTCGCGGATCGACGGCAGGTCGGTGAAGCCGTAAAGCGAATGCGCCTCGGCGCGGGCTTCCCAGGAATTTGGGGCGTGGGTGGTCATGGGCGCTCTCCTTCGACGCGAAGGCTACGCGCGTGTCCGGTGGCCCTCAATACGTGATTTCGGTGCGATGGACGGGCCGTTCGATCCAGTTGAAATACCGCCGCCGGAGATCCAGCGCGACGGGCCCGGCCGCCCCATTGGAAAAGTGGCGCGTGTCGACCTGTGCGACGGGGATAACGCCGCCGCCGGAGGACGACAGGAACACTTCGTCCGCCTCAAGGAATTCCGACAACGGCAGGGGGCGGGTTTCGATCGAAAGGCCGGCCTCCTCCGCCATCTCCAGCACGGTGCGGCGACTGATGCCGTGCAAGACGCCATGTCCGGACGTGACCAGCCGGTCGCCGAAAACGGCGAAGGCGTTGAACCCCGGCCCCTCGGTCACGTTGTCTTCATGGTCGAGCAGCAGAACGGTTTCGAACCCATTGTCCTTGGCCTCGAACAGGCCACCGGTGAAGTCGCCCCAATGGTAATTTTTGACCCTCGGATCAACGCTGTCCTCGGGGATGCGTCGGATGCGTTTGGCGATCCAGACAGAGGTGCCGGTCAATGCCGCCTCGGGCTTCACAATATGCACGTAGGGCACGCACCAGGCATAGAAGTGGTTTTCGCAATCGCGCGGATCGCGCGAGCCGGGCACCGGGTTGCGCCCGCGCGCGGCGACCATGGCGACATAGCTGTCGCGCAGACCGCTGGCCGCGACCAATTCGGTGAGGGCGGATTTCACGCCGTCGGCGTCGCGTCCGATGTCGAGGCGAAGCGCCGCGACGGAGGCCATGAAACGGGTGACGTAATCGTCCAGCCGGAAGAAGCCACCTTTCCACACAGGCACGACATCATAGGCGATATCGCAATGGGTCACGGCCCAGTCGGTGACGGGCAGGGCGGCCTCGGCAATTGGAACGACGCGGCCCTGCCAATGGGCCGCCCCTGTGGACAGGTCGGTCATGGGCACCAGAGTGCCGACCGGCGTCGCCCGGTGCAACCTGTCCTTTGACGGAACTGTGCACACCGGGCGTGGCGTTCAAGCGGCGACTTTGGCCTCCGCCTCCTCCGCAGCGGCAATCAGGGCGTTGGAGATGAAATCGAGGTCCGGCTTTTGCAAGCGGGCGGGCAGGCGCACGTCGCAGGCCCGCATGAGCATCGCGCGGGAGCGCGGCAGGTCGGGCAGTTCGCCGGGAATGAATTGCCAATTCCAGAAGGCGCGCGCGTTGTCGGTGCTGAGCCCAAAGACCTGCACCTTCACACCGCGTGCGGCGGCGGCTTCGGCAAAGGCGCGGACCTGTGCGTCGCTGTCGAAACCATGCAGGTTGAACTGGATCGAATCCGGTGCGCGATCCTCGGGTGCAAGTGCGTCGGGCACCCGCAGCCAGGGCGAAGCGTTCAGAAGGCCCGCCACGTAATCATGGTTCGCACGCCCGTCACGGACCCTGCGGGCGACCTCGGGCAATTGCGGGCGGATGACTGCGGCGCTGAGGTTCTGCAGGCGCAGGTTGTAGAGCGGCAGCTTGTTTTGCCAATTGGTGAAGGCCGCCGTCAGGTCCGCATCCTCGCCGTGCTTTTTCCAATTGTGCTCATA
>CAZPJO010000069.1:4853-7859 GCA_964586895.1 uncultured Roseicyclus sp. | reverse complement strand
TAGGCGCCTGACATGATGACGGCGCGCGCCACGAGGTCTGCGTCATCCGTCACCAGAATGCCGCCTTCGCCCGCGTTCACCAGTTTGTAGGATTGGAAGCTGAAGCAGCCGACGCGCCCGATGGTGCCGATCTTGCGCCCGGCCCATGTGGTCCCCAAAGAATGCGCCGCATCCTCGATCACCGGAACGCCTGCTGCGTCGCAGGCGGTCATGATCGCATCCATATCCGATGTGTGTCCGCGCATGTGACTGATGATGACGGCGTCGACGCCCGAGAGTTTGGCACGGAAATCATCAATGTTGATGCGGTAGTTTTCGCCAACCTCGCACAGCACCGGCTGCATCCCGGCATGCACTATCGACGATGGCACGGCGGCGAAGGTGAAGGCCGGGATCATGACCCTTGCCCCTTTAGGCAGGCCAAGCGCTTCGAGCGACAGGAACAACGCCGCCGAACACGACGAGACGGCCAGCGCATAGCGCGTGCCCATCAGGTCTGCGAATTCCCGTTCCAGAAGGGCAACGGGCGCATCGGCCGGCGCGGTGTAGCGGAACAGATCGCCCGACAGAAGAAGGCGGTCGATTTCGGCACGGGCGGCGGCGGGGATGGGTTCCGCGTCGTAGACGTTGGGGGCGGGCACATGATCAAGGGACATAGTTTCACCTTTTTGAAATATATGTTTTCAAAATTCTTATATTGTTAATCGGGCGCGCAAGGAAAGGACTGGTTCGGCCGTGCAATCCATGGCGGCGGGTTTTTGCTAGAAACCGATGCGATCGCGCAACGCAAACCACGTCATGGCAAGCGTCAGGATCGGAGCACGAAGGGCCGTGCCGCCGGGAAAGGCGGGCACGTTCAACGCCTCGAACGTGGCGAGGCCATCATCCTGGCCAAGGACGGCCTCGGCCATCACGCGCCCGGCCATCCCCGAGAGCGCGACCCCCTGGCCGGAGAAGCCCGCCCCGGACAGGATGTTCGGCGAGACCCGCGCGACATGGGGCAGACGCGACGATGTGATGCCGAGCGAGCCGCCCCAGACATGGTCGATCCGCACGCCGTGAAGCTGCGGGAACAAGCCCTCCATCCGCGCGACAAGCGCGGTCTGGATGTCTTTGGGAAAGCCGATGGAATAGCTTTCCCGCCCGCCGAACAGAAACCGTTTTTGCGGGTCAAAGCGGTAGTAATTCACAACGAATTTGCTGTCGGCCACGGCGATGTCGCGGGCCAGGACCTCTTGCCAGCGCTCGGCCAGCGGTTCGGTCGCGGCGATGAAGGAATTGATCGGCATGACCTTGCGGTTCACCGCCGGAAGGATGTCGGGCAGGTAGCCGTTTCCGGCGACGATGACATGGCCCGCCTCGACCTGCCCGCGCGGGGTGCGCAGGTGCACGCGCGCGCCGTCGGTGACGCTTTCCACTTCGGTCCGCTCGAAGATCACCGCGCCTGCTGCCTCCGCTGCGCGACCCAGTGCCGTGGCGTAGGCCAGGGGCTGCACATGCCCGCCGGTCGGGTCGAGTGTGCCCCCGCAATAGCGCGGCGATTTCACAAGCTCTGCGAAGGCGGCCTGATCCAGGACCTCGATCTCGTGCCCGTAGGTGCGGGCCATGTGGTCGGCCTCCATCCGGGCCTCGGCAAGATGGAGCCTGTCGTATTCGCCATGGGCGATCCCGGATTTCAGCGCGGTCTCGGGATGGTCCGCACAAAAGCCGCGCAGCTGCGCCTTCGCGGCTTCGGCCAGATCCCAGAGGGCACGCGCGCGTGTGTCGCCCAGTTTCGCCTCAAGCGTGGATTGGGAGGCGTTGAAGCCGGAATGGATTTGTCCGCCGTTGCGCCCCGAGGCGCCAAATCCCACGCGATGCGCGTCCAGCACGACCACATCGCGGCCCGCTTCGGCGAGGGTCTTGGCGGCCCAAAGCCCGGTGAACCCCGCGCCGATCACGGCCACATCGGGTTTGATCCGACCTGTCAGGGGCGCGCGATCGACCGGAGTCGCCCCGGCGGCGTAGGACGATGGCGCGTGCTGGCCCGGTTTGTCGTTGCGGTAGAGGGGGTTCATGGGAAGGGGCGCTGTTCGGGCGGCAGATCGCGCAGATAGGGCGGGCGGGGCGGGGGACAGTCCACAATCACGCGCTCGCCATCACGCAATGCGCGCAATGTGTCGGAGGTGATGCAACCGGCCTCTAGAAAATCGGCCATCGTGCGGGGCGTGGGCGCAGGCGTGGCTTCGGCAGCCTCGGCTGTGGCGGCCTCGGCCTCCTCCATCAACGCGGCGCGTTCGACCAGGGGCCCATCCCATAGCCACGCGGCCAATGCGAACCCGGCCGCCGCAAGCAGGCCGGTTTCGACCCACCAGTCTTTTGTTCCGGGTGCGTGTCTGGACATGGATGTCACATAGGCAAGTCCGAGCGATTGGGCAATCCGGCCAAGCCAAGCGCGATCCTGCGACTGGCCGTGATCCCCCGGGGCACGCGGTTTGCAAGCACGCCGCGCACAATGCCCGTGACCTGCACGGCGGACACAAATGTCGCCATGTCCAGGGCCAAAGGAATGACCAAGGCGAGCCCTCCCAACGAACCCCGCGTCAGACGTTCAGCAAAAGATGTTCTCGCTCCCATGGCGAGATCACGTGAAGGAATTCGCTATATTCCAGTTCTTTCACGGCGGAATAGACGCGGCAGAAATCCTCCCCCAGCGTCTGCTGGATGCCACTGTTGGCTTCCAGAAGTCCCAGCGCGTCGCCAAGCCCACGCGGCACACCGGATTCGGACGCATAGGCGTCGCCGATGAATTCCGCCGACGGTTCGGACTCTTCCACCAGACCGAGGTATCCGCAGGCGAGGCTGGCGGCGATGCCGAGATAGGGGTTGCAATCCATCCCCGGCAGCCGGTTTTCGACCCGGCGCGCCTCTGGCCCGGAGATCGGAACGCGGATGCCGGTCGTGCGATTGTCGCGTCCCCATTCCAGATTGATCGGCGCGGCGAAATCGGGGACGTAGCGGCGGTAG
>CAZPJO010000069.1:0-4843 GCA_964586895.1 uncultured Roseicyclus sp. | reverse complement strand
CGATGACGGCGGGCAGGTTTTTCTGCATGCCACCGATGAACTGCGCGAAGGCAGGCGTTTCCGCGCCGTCTGGGGCGCTGAAGATGTTGGATCCGGTCGCTGTGTCGATTACCGAATGGTGGATATGCATCGCGCTGCCGGGCTCACCCGCGATGGGTTTGGCCATGAACGTCGCGTAGCAATCATGGCGCAGCGCGGCCTCGCGGATCATGCGTTTGAAGTAGAACATCTCATCGGCAAGCCGGACCGGGTCGCCGTGGCGCAGGTTCAGCTCGATCTGACCGGCGCCGCCTTCTTGCAGGATGCCGTCGATCTCAAGGCCCATCGCTTCGGCATAATCATAGATGTCGTCGATGACCTTGCCGTATTCGTCCACAGCGCTCATCGAATAGGCCTGCCGGGCGGCGGCGCGGCGGCCGGAGCGACCCATCGGCGGCTCGATCTCGCGCGCGGGGTCGGTGTTGGGAGCAACGAGGTAGAATTCCATCTCGGGTGCCACGATCGGTTGCCACCCCCGCGCGGCATAGAGGTCGCAAACCCGCTTGAGCACATTGCGCGGGGCGAAGGGCACCGGGTTACCCTGCTGATCGTCGATGTTGTGGATCACCTGAAGCGTCCAGTCGGCGGTCCAGGGCGCGGGAATGGCGGTGTCCCAATCGGGGGTCAGGATCATGTCAGGTTCGGTGAAACCATCGCCAACCTTGTCGGCCCAATCGCCGGTAATCGTTTGAAAGAAGATCGAGTTGGGCAAGTAAAAATGGCTCTGCCGCGCGAATTTCGCGCCGGGCATCGCCTTGCCGCGCGCCACCCCGGCGAGATCGGCCACGATGCACTCGACCTCATCGAGAACGCGACCTTGAAGGTAGGTCTTTGCGACCTCGGGCAGGTTTTCCATCATGACTTGCCGCGCGGCAATGTCGCGTCCGCCCCTTCCAGGACATCGGCCAGCCAATCGGCGATGAACCGGTTGTCATTTGGTTGACCCAGTGCGTCCCTGGCCGCGCCGGTGATCTCGGGCGGCAGGGCCTTGCCACGGACGTCGATCAGGGTTTCGACCACGCTGTCTTCGAATTCGGGATGCGGTTGCACGGTCAGGATGCGCGGCCCGATGGCCATGATCGCATTGGCGCAGAAATCGGACGAGGCATGGACGGTCGTACCCTCAGGCAGGTCAACGACCTGATCCTGATGCCAGGCGTTCAGGGTCAGTTTGGTATCGCCAAGCCGGTATTCCTTGCGGCCCACAGACCAGCCGCCCGGCCATTTTTGCACGACCCCGCCAAGGGCCTGTGCGATGATCTGATGACCGAAGCAAGAGCCGACCAGGGGTTTGCCGCCATCGCGGATGGCACGGATCAGGTCTTCAAGCGGGGGGATGAAGGCGTGATCCTCGTAGGCGCCATGTTTGGAGCCGGTCACCAGCCAAGCATCTGCCGCGTCCGGACCATTGGGGAACTCCATATCGACGACGGACCACAGGGTTTGCGTGAAGCCACGTTGCGCGAACAGTTTGTGAAACAGAGCTTCGTAGGGGCCGTCTTTGGCGGCGACTTCGTCGGGGACGTGGCCGCATTGCAGGATGCCGAGATGCATGGGAGGCTCGTGTAATTTGTGCTGGTGCGAAGGTATGGGGCGCGGCAGCGGTCGGCAAGGGGCCGAATTTTGAGAGGCCTGCAAAGGTCTCTGGCCGGAGAGGCTGTCCGTGAATCCAAGGCTGTAATTGGGGGCCAGCCCCCGAACCCCCGAGGTTTTCCGGCAAGATGAAGGAGCGCGCCTTCACGGGGGGCGCTAGACCGTGTCGAGGTAGAGTTCTTGCTGCTCTTCCGGCGAAAGCTCGGCCATGTAGCGCAGTTCCTGGCGCTTGGTGGCAAGGAAGTTTGCGCGCAATTCGGGCGTGAAGATGCGCGCGATCTCGGTGCTTTGGTCGAACGCCGCGATTGCGTCGGCCCAGGTGACCGGCAGGCGCGGAAGGTCCTGCGCATAGGCGCTTCCGGTGATCGCGGCGGGCGGTTGGGCTGCGCGTTCGATCCCGTCCAGCGCCGCGCCAAGAACGGCGGCAAGGAAGAGGTAGGGGTTCACATCGCCGCCCGCGACGCGGTGTTCGATGCGGCGCGCGGCGTGCGGGCCGGACGGAATGCGCAGGGCCGTGGTGCGGTTTTCATAGGCCCAGGCCGATTTCGTCGGCGCATGCGCGCCGGGCACGTAGCGGTCATAGCTGCTGGCATGGGGCCCGAAGATCAGCATCGAGCCGGGCATGGCCGCAAGGCACCCGGCCACGGCGTTGTGCAATACCTCCGACCCGTTGGCTGTGCCATCGTCGAACACATTGCGCCCGTCGGCGTCCAGCACGCTGAAATGGGTGTGCAGACCGTTTCCCGCGTAGTCGGGATAAGGCTTGGCCATGAAACTGGCGGCGAAGCCATGGCTGCGGGCCAGGCCGCGCGTCAGGATCTTGAACAGCCAGGCATCATCGGCGGCCTTCATCGCGTCGGGTTGGTGCATGAAGTTGATTTCGAACTGGCCCGGCCCGGCCTCGGAAATCATCGTGTCGGCGGGGATATCCATCGCCTCGCAGCCATCGTAGAGCGCGGTCAGGAAGCCGTCGAAGGCATCGAGCTGACGCAGGGCAAGGATCTCCGCCTGCTGTCGCCGAATGCCGGATCGCGGTGAGGGGGGCACGCGCAATTCACGGCCCCGGTCGTCGATGATGTAGAATTCCAATTCGGTCGCCACGACCGGGGTCAGGCCGCGCGCCGTGTAGCGGTCAATCACGACGCGCAGCGCATGACGCGGGTCGCCGTCGAAGGGCGTGCCGTCTTCGTGGAACATCCAGATCGGCAGAAGGGCTGTCGGTGTGTCCAGCCAGGGCACCGGTATGAACCCGCGTTCGGTGGGCTTCAGAATGCCATCGGGGTCCCCGGCCTCGAACACGAGGGGGCTGTCGTCGATATCCTCGCCCCAGATGTCGAGGTTCATCACCGAATAGGGGAACCGCGTTCCCTCGCTGAGCGCCTTGCCGGCAAACCGGCGCGCGATGCGTTTGCCGCGCGCCTGCCCGTTGAGATCGGCGGCAACCATGCGGATGGATTTCACCTGTGGGTGATCGCGGAGGAATTCATTCATCGGATCAGGTTCGGGCGAATGCGCAACTTTTGGCGCCGCTCTTGCGGAAGGTGGCGGTTGAGGCGGCGGTTGATCGCCCCGAAAAGAGCGATGATCAAGAGCGTTAAAATGATGAAATAGACGCCCACAATTGGGTATGGGATAAACGGGTTGAAGGTTCGTTCTGCGAAATATGTGGCGTAGTAAAGCGCATCCCCGCGCTGTTGAAAGGCGGGAAAACTGCTAAAGAATACAAGCGCCGTTGATTGGAACAGGAAGATCGCTTCATTCGTGTAGGCGGGCCAGGCCAGGCGCATCGTGGTCGGGAAGGTGATGCGGCGAAACTTTTTCCAGCCGCTCAGCCCATAGGCATCGGCGGCTTCCAGATCGCCGCGTGGGACCGAGCGCAGCGCCCCGTAGAAGATTTCGGCGGCATAGGCGGAGGTGTTCAGGAACAGCACGATCAATCCGCCAAGCCAGGCGCGTGCAAACCAACGGGTTTCGGCTTCGATCGCGACGCCGAAGAGTTCGAATTCGACGCCGATGCGGGGCAGCATGACGAAGGCCTCATAGGCCATGAAGAATTGTATGAAGAGCGGCGAGCCACGGAACAGGAAGATGAACCACTCCGCCGGTTTGCGCGTCCACCGCGAGGCGGAGGCCTTGGCCAGCGCCAAGGCGACCGCGAAGGCAAACCCGAACAGAAGCGCCAGCGCGCCGAGGTAGACGTTCCAGAGCATGCCCGACCCGATCAGAACGATCTGTTCGCACAGGGTGATATCGCCCTGTGGCAGGGCGCGTTCACCGATGCCGATGGCGCGCAGGGCATAGGACTCGATTGCCTGGGCGCAGGTCATGCTGCGGCCCCCGCGGCGGTGGCCTGCCCGCGTGACAAGCGGCGGGTCAGGCGGGTGAGCGCAATTTCCGAGATGCGGGTGAACCCGAGGTAGAACACCAGAAGCCCGAGGAAGTACCAGAACCGCCAATCGGGATGCGGGTAGTCGAAGCGTGCGTTGCGAGAGCCGCCCAATTCGCGCGCCCAATAGACGATATCCTCGATCCCCAGCAGAAACAGAAGTGGGGTCGCCTTGATCAGGATCATCCAGATATTGCTGAGCCCCGGGAGTGCGTAGACCCACATCTGCGGGACCAGTACGCGCCAGAAGGTCTGGCGGGGGCTCATGCCGTAGGCGCTTGCGGTTTCAAGCTGTGGGCGGGGGACGGCGTTCATCGCGCCGTAGAGGACATTGCCGCAGAACGCGCCGAAAACGAGCGCGTAGGTGAAGACGGCGAGGCCGAAATTGTAGGTCTCGTGCACCCATTGCGGTGCGTTGCCTTGCGGCGTGCGGGCGGCGTCACACACCAGGAAATTCGCGCCCTGGCGGATCGGCTCGTCCCAATCGGGGCAGGTTATGACGTGGCGGAGGTATTCGATACCCTGGTCGAGGACGAGCACGAAGAACAGGAAGAACACGATATCGGGGATGCCGCGGACCATGGAGGTGTAGCCTTTGCCCAACCAGCGGGTCGGGGCCACGCGGGAACGCGACGCGGTGGCGGCAAGAAAGCCGAAGGTGAGCGACAGGGGTGCTGCGATGGCGAGCAGCGCGAAGACGACGAGAAAGCTCTGATAGAACAGCATGTGGACGCCGTTCGTCAGGTAGCAGGAAAACCATTGGAAGGTTTCCAGGGTTGAAGGGTCTTCGCAGAAGCTGAACATTGGGGCCCGGTCGGCAGCGTT
>CAZPJO010000068.1:0-9894 GCA_964586895.1 uncultured Roseicyclus sp. | reverse complement strand
AAGCCATGAGCCTCGGCGCCGCCGACTTCGCCGCCTCCATGGGCATGCAAACCACTGGAATCGGCGGAACCCAGGAAGATTATTATATGCTTCATCAAGGGGTTAAGCATTGGTCCGATCCGTGGCACTGGGCGCAGACCGCCATCGTCGCCGCCTGCCGAACCCATGGCGTTTTGCCCGTCGACGGCCCCTTCGGTGACTTCTCCGACGACGAAGGCTACCGCGCCCAGGCGCACCGCTCCGCCACCCTCGGCATGGTCGGGAAATGGGCCATTCATCCCAAGCAGATTGCGCTGGCGAACGAGGTTTTTACCCCGTCGGAACAAGCAGTTACCGAAGCACGCGAGATCCTGGCCGCGATGGAGCAGGCCAAGGCCGATGGCTCCGGTGCGACGGTCTACAAGGGCCGTCTTGTGGACATCGCATCCATCAAACAGGCCGAGGTGATCGTCAAACAGGCAGAAATGCTGGCGGGCTGATTTCGGCCTCATTAACGCAATCGAAAGCTCCCCCACTTAGCGTCATGGTTCTTGGCACGGCGCATTGGGGCAAACATGGGCATTACGAGTTTCATCGACATCGCGGCGGCCCTCGCCGTAACCGCGGTTATTGCGGAAAGCTATGGGGCCGTGCGGCGTCGTCTTGTCGGCAATGCCGCAGCGCCCGCGCTCCTTGGTGTGATGTTCGGCCTTATGGCCGCGCTGCACATGTACAACCCGCTTGAGCCGTATGAAGGCTTCATTATCGACCTGCGAAACATTCCCATCGCCTTGGCCGGTGCTTTCCTCGGCTGGCGCGGGCTGCTTCCCTGCTTGCTGATTGCGATGCTCACGCGAATCGGGATTGGCGGCGTCGGTGCCGTCGCAGGCCTGTGGGCCATGGTCATCGCCGGTCTTGCGGGGATCATCTGGGCGCGCAAGATGGCTGCATTCAAAAAGCGCAACTTCGGTATGTTACTGCTTCTTGCTCTGGCTATGTCGACGCATCTTCTGGCGGCTGTCGCCCTGCCGCGCGACGTGGCAGTTTGGTTCTTCACATCCGCGGTGGGTCCGATCCTTGCGATGAACTTGCTTGCCGTTCCGCTCATCGGGTCG
Organism: uncultured Roseicyclus sp.; assembly: GCA_964586895.1. Taxonomy (GTDB): domain Bacteria; phylum Pseudomonadota; class Alphaproteobacteria; order Rhodobacterales; family Rhodobacteraceae; genus Gymnodinialimonas. Next base: position 8,800 of record CAZPJO010000068.1, on the reverse strand, counting down.
CTGCTGGAACGTGAAAATCGGCGCATTCTACTCGAAGCCAAACGATCCAGGACCGATGCGCGCGACCCCAATACCGGGCTTTTGACCGGTCATTCCTTCGTGCGCGAAATAACCAATGCATTCGCGGCCCATCCTTTGGGATCCTTTGCCGGGGTCCTCGTCATCGCACCCGAGGCACACGGATGGCGCAGTTTTCTTTCGATGTCACGCAAATCCAACATGCCCGAGGTCGAAGCACGGTTGCTGTCCGGCCATCTGAGCCATTGGACCCTCGCGGGGCGAGCGGCGAACGGCCATATCCTTGTGCCGCTGACCTGGCAAGAACTTGAAACGGCGCATCGTTTGCGTGCTTCGGTCCGCACGGCGCTGGCGGAAAATACCATCGACGGTCACGCGCCGCTCTATTGGGAGGTGTCCGAGATTGCGACCCCAGACCCAGGGGAGTTTCTTCAGCTGATTGAACGGGCCGCCCTTAGTGCACGATCAACATGGGCGACGCAGAAACCCGCGTTCCGCTACTCTCCCACGCATCCGGGTAACGCGTCGTTTGTAACCCGTTCTAGGATCTTTAATCCAGATCAGCATGATGCGCTTTTTGCAAAGGCGAATTTCCTGATGGAACGGGGTCGCAGTTGACCTGCTGCGCAAGGAGGCAGCGCGGCTGAGTTGCATCCGGCCAGTGGCCCGGCCATATACGAGGCGTTGGGCAACGAGCAGAGAGCGCCGTGATGAATTATCTCGACTTCGAAAAACCCCTCGCCGAAATTGAAGGCAAGGCGGAAGAGCTGCGGGCCATGGCGCGGCGCGAAGAGGGTATGGACGTCGCGGATCAGGCGGCTGCACTTGATAAAAAAGCCGCGGATATGCTGCGTGATCTCTACAAGGATCTGACGCCATGGCGCAAATGCCAGATCGCGCGCCATGCGGATCGACCACACTGCCGGGACTACATTGAACACCTGTTTACCGAATACACCCCTCTGGCGGGGGATCGGAATTTTGCGGACGATCATGCCATCATGGGGGGGCTCGCCCGGTTCAACGACGTGCCAGTCGTGGTGATGGGCCACGAAAAGGGCCACGACACAAAGACGCGGATCGAGCGTAATTTCGGCATGGCGCGGCCCGAAGGGTATCGCAAAGCCGTTCGCCTGATGGACCTTGCCGACCGGTTCAACCTGCCGGTGATCAGCCTTGTCGATACGCCCGGCGCCTATCCGGGCAAGGGTGCCGAGGAACGCGGCCAGTCCGAGGCCATCGCGCGGTCCACCGAAAAGTGCCTGCAGATCGGCGTGCCGTTGATCTCGGTCATCATCGGTGAAGGTGGCTCGGGCGGGGCCGTGGCATTTGCCACCGCCGACAAGCTCGCCATGTTGGAGCATTCGATTTATTCCGTGATCAGCCCGGAAGGTTGCGCGTCGATCCTGTGGAAGGACGCTGAAAAAATGCGTGAAGCGGCCGAAGCACTCCGCCTGACCGCGCAGGACCTGCACCGCCTTGGCGTCTGCGACCACATCATCGCCGAGCCGCTTGGCGGCGCGCAACGCGACAAACCCGCGACGATCGAAGCGGTGGGCGAAGCGATTTCCGGGCTGCTGGACGAGATCGGAACACCGGCCCGGGCGGATGTCATCGCCAATCGCCGCCGCAAATTCCTCGATCTGGGCTCAAAAGGCCTCGCCGCCTAACGTCGGACAAGCACCATCCCGGCGAACGCCATCACCAGCGACGCAATCAACGCGCAGCCGGTCAGCACCATCACGCTTGCCGCATCGGAGCATTGCTCCGCCCCCGGGCAGCCACGGCCGCGCCAATCCGTGAAAGCTGCGTAAAAAACGAAGGCGGCAATGATCCCCAAGCCGAGGGCCAGCACGAACACCACATAGCCAAGCGCCTTCACCACATGCGCCCTTTGGCGTAATCCTCGTAACCGGTGTCATAGGCCTCGGCGTCGAAATCCGCATGCACGGCCTTCACGAAATCACCCGGCGTCGGCAGACCGTCCGCGTCATTCCGCGACCACAGGCCCGAGCGCATCAAGGCCTTGGCGCATTGGAAATAAACCTCTTCGGTTTTCACGACGATAACGGTTTTCGGATGTTTGCCGCGTTGCACGAACGCTTCGGTCGCCTGCCGATCATCCGTCACAAACGCCGTTCCGTTGACCCGCACCACATTATTACAGCCCGGCACCATGAACATCAACGACACGCGCGGATCGCGCACAATGTTGCGCAGGTTGTCGATCCGGTTGTTCCCCCGCCAATCCGGCAGCCATAACGTGCGTTCATCGACCATCCGCACCACCGGACCATCGTCGCCGCGCGGGCTTGCGTCGGTGCCTTCGGGTCCGACCGTCGACAGGATGACGAAGCGTGCGGCGTCGATCCACTTTCGATAAAGCGGCGTCAGGCGCGGCGTGACCTTGGTCAGCGACGTCTCGACAGGTGCACCGTAAAGCGCCGCGAGGTCCTCAACCGAGGTGATTTTTCGCATCATGTCCTCCGCGCGAAGCCGGCTTCGACCAAAAGGGCGTCGCTCGCCGTTTCGATCCGCGATTCCAATTGTTGCATGAAATCCGCGATCTCTAGACCGGGCTCGATCCGCGGAAGGAATTCGACCACCGCAACGCCCTGCTTGCGCCGAATGCCGTGCCGGGGCCAAAACACTCCGACGTTCGTTGCAACCGGCACGCAGGGCTGACCAAGTTGCTCGTAAAGCGCGCCGGTCCCGGCCTTGTAGGGCGCGGCGACACCGGGCGCGACGCGGGTGCCCTGCGGATAGATGATCAATTGACCGCCCCGTTGCTTGCCGCTTTTCACATCGCGCAGCATCTTCTTGATGGCCGCCCCGCGTTTGCCCCGATTGACGGGCACTGACCCGATACGCAGCGCGTATTGGCCCAGAAGCGGCGAATAGATAAGCTGCTTTTTCATGATGAATTTGCCGCGTGGCACGGCGTTGTAGATCATCATGATGTCGAGAAAACTTTGATGCTTTGCGGCAATCATGACCTCATCGGTCGGCGGTGTGCCACGCACCTCGGTCTTCAGGCCGACCATCCATCCAAGTGTCCAGAATACCCATCGGCTAAGCGCATGACAGGCGGCATGTGCCCCGGATGCGCTGAAGACGGCCCATGGAAAATACGCCACCGCGATGATCAACATGGCGACATACATCTGGATGATGTGCAAAAGGGAACGGAGCCATTGGATCATTGCAGGCTCCTCAGCGTGCGAAAGGCCGCGATACCGGTTGCCGCGAATGCGGTCGCTGCGGCCAGAAGTGGAATGACAAGCGGCCACAACCAACCTGTGCCCGAAAAGCTTAGCCCTGTCAGGATAGCGGCGGTGTCGCGGGCGGATGGCAACAGCGCAACCGCCAAAACGCCCGCGCCCGCCCCAAGCGCCGCCCCGGTCAGGGCGCGTAGGGTGAAGCGGCGGATAAAGGCCCGCGCGATGTAGCGGTCTCGGGCGCCCACAAGACGCAACACGCGGATCACCTGCTCATTGGCGCTGAGCGCGGATTGCGCGGCCAGCGTCACCATCGCCGCCGTCGCCCCAAGGATCAGCAACAGCGCCACCCACCCGAGAACACGCAACCGTCCGGCAGCCTCGGCCAGCGGACGGCGCCAGCGGTCGTGGTCATCGAGAACTGCACCGGGGGCTTCGGCGGCAAGCCTTTGGCGCAATCCGTCGGCGTCGTAGCCCGCATCGGTCTCGGTGATTTCGATCAATTGCGGAACCGGAAGCTCTTCCAGCGGAAGGTCGGGCCCGAACCACGGCGCCAGCAACGCCTGCTGATCCTCGGTGGTCAGCGCACGGGCTGATGCGATGCCGGGCGTCTGTTCCAAAAGGTCCAACACGGCCCATGTCTGCGCGTCCATCTCTGCCGGGGGGGCCGAAATGCGGATCGTCGACGATTGCGCCAACGCATCCGACCACCGTTCGGCCAGCCGCCCCGACGCCATCGCAAGGGCCATGGCAAATACGGCCAGAAAAGCCATCGCCGCAGAGGTCGCAAAGGTCAGGCGTGCCGACTGCCCGCTGCGCGGCACAACCCGGTCCGCGCCGCTGTCACCGCGCACCATGGCCAGAAGGTTTTCACGCAGGGTCATAAATCCGCCCCGGCCGCTGTGACCTGGCCGCCCTGTATGCGCAACACCCGCGCCTGAACGCGCTGTTTCGCGGCGCGGATCAGGGCCAGATCATGCGTCGCAATCACCACGGTCTTTCCCAGTTTGTTCAATTCGATCAACAGGTTCAGCAACCGCATCGACATGTCCCAATCCACGTTGCCCGTGGGTTCATCAGCAAGGATCATGTCGGGATCCATGATAATGGCACGGGCAAGTGCGGCCCGTTGGCGTTCCCCGCCCGACAATTCCGGCGGCAGGGCCTCCGCCCGCGCGGTCAGGCCAACCCAGCCCACCAATTCGGTAAGGTTGGTTTTCTGCGTCATGCCGCCCTTGCCTGTCACGTTGAGGGGCAGGGCGATGTTTTCCGAAAGGGGCAAGTGGTCGAGAAACCGGCAATCCTGATGCACGACGCCGATCCTTTGGCGCAGATCCGCGATACCATCCCGGCTGAGCCCGGTTGCGGTGTGGCCGAACAAGGTGACATTGCCGCCGGTTGGCAGCAGTTCAGCGTAGCACAGTTTGAGAAATGTGGTCTTTCCGGCCCCCGATGGCCCGGTCAGAAAATGGAACGACCCCGGGGCGAGATGCAGCGACAGGTCGGACAAAAGCGGCTCTGCCCCGTAGCCGTAAGCGGCGTCCTGCATCTCGATCATGTGGCCCAACGCCCCCGCGCCGCTCGTGTTGGCCCTGTCTTGCACCCTTGGCGGGCACTTGCAATCGCACCGCATCAGCGCCCCGCGTCATATGGCGCGCAGATGCAACGTCTGGGCGCTTGGCACGCAGCAGGGATTGGAAACAGCTATCGGGATTGTTAATCATTGTACGACGCAAGCAAACACTCCCCGTTTGCCGGGACCCTTATGGCCGAGCGGATGGCCAAGCCACGAGAGCAGTAAACCATGCGACTGACGTGCCCAAACTGCAGCGCGAAGTATGAAGTCGACGAAAGCATGATCCCGGCGGTCGGTCGGGATGTGCAGTGCTCGAACTGTGCCACGACGTGGTTTCAACCGGGCGTCCGCTCGGCCGAGCCGGACCCGGTGCCCGAAGAAACGCAAGCCGCAGAGGACGCGCCCGAGGCGGTGGCGGTAGATCCGGCCGAAAGCGCCTCCGTTCCCGAACCCGCGCCGACACCGCGGCCGGACCCGGAGCGGAAACTGGAAGAGATCGACATTCACGGGCCAAGCGGTGCACCGGGATCAGAGGCCGAGGATGATACGCCCGAACGCCCGGCCCGGCGGCAGATCGAAGCCGGTGTCGCCGACATCTTGCGACAGGAAGCAGAGCGCGAGGCGCGCTTGCGCCGCGCAAATACCGACCCCGGCCCGGTTCAGACCCAGTCCGAAATGCCGCTCAACAACGACGAAGATCGAAGCCGCGCCCGTCGGCTTGTCGGGTTGGAAGACGCGGAAGATGCGTTTGAGGCAAAGGATCTGTCCGCCGCCGCTCCGGTTGCTGCCGCCGCCGCGACCCCATCGCGCAGCGAGCTTCTGCCCGACATCGAAGAGATCAACTCGACCCTGCGCGCCACCGGTGACCGGAGCGAAGAGGAAGAGGACGCCAGTGACATCGACACGATCTACGAAGGCGCGCGACGCCGCAGCCGGGTGCGGACCGGGTTTCTCCTGGTGATCTCGCTCGTGGTTCTGGCCGTCATGCTGTATGTCTATGCCGACCGCATTTCTGCCGCGGTGCCGCAAGCGGGCCCGGTGCTGGATCGCTATGTCGACATGGTAAACGCCGGACGCTTCTGGCTTGACGATATCGCGCGTTCTGTCGTGGGCGACGCGGCCGGCCCGAGCGAATAGCTACGTTCAGAACCCGATCAGAACTGATCAAGCAAACGTCGCAGGTAATCGCGTTCCACCTCCGGGCGGCCTTGTTCGGCGGCCCGGTCGCGCAGCAGATCAAGCAATTCACGAGCCCGGCGGCGCGCCTCTTCGCTGCCTTCAAGCCCTTCATCCGATCCGAACGCGCCGTTGTTTCCGGCCTGCCGCCCAAGCGGGTCCTGCAACGGGCGGCTTTCGGCCATGTTGCCTTCGGCCTGGCCTTGACCGGGCTCGGCGCCTTGTTCCTGCGCCAACGCTTCGCCCAATTGGGTCATGCCTTCGCGGATGGCCTCCATCGCTTCGGATTGCAGGTCAAGCGCTTCGGCAATGTCGCCGCGCTCCAACGCATCGGCGGCCTCGTCCATCGCCTGGCCCGCACGATCCAATTCTTCAAGGGCTTCATCCCCCGCTTCGGTTCCGGTGCCCGGTAAACGGCGCGCCTGTTCCTCAAGCTGTTGGCGCAACTCTTCCTGACGTTCGGCCAATGACCCTGTGCCTTGTTCGTTGTCGCCGCCCTGACCCTGGCCCGGATTTTCGCCATCCTGGCCTTCCTGATTGCCTTGCGGGGCTTCGCCTTGCTGTTCGCCTGGCTGACCGGGGCGGTCCGGATTGAACTGATCCTGAAGGTCCTGGAAGCTGTCGTCGCTGAGGTTTTGCTGCCCCCGCAACGTTTCCTGCAGGCCTTCCATCGCTTGCTGGCCGGGCGTTTGCGGGCCGTCACCGCCTTCGCCACCTTGGGTGATTTCCATATTCTCCAGCATCTGCTGCAATTGCTCCAGCATCTCCATGGCTTCGGCCATGCGGCCTTCTTCCATCAACTCCTGAATGCGCTCGAGCATCGCATCGAGGTCGGCGTTGGACATTTCCATGCGCTCGCCGTCGCCTTGATCGGGTTGATCGGTGTTGTCGCCGAATTCGGTATTGTCGGCGAGCTCCTGCATGTAATCGTCCATCGCCTCGCGCATTTCCTGCATCAACTCGGCGATTTCCTCGTCGCTGGCGCCCTGCCGCATGGCTTCGGCCAGACGTTCCTGCGCGCGGCGAAGACGCTCAAGCGCGTTGTCCAATTCGCCGAATTCCAGTTCAAGCGCGGCGTCCCAAAGGAGGCTCGCCACGTCTTCCTGCACCTCAAGAGAAACCAGATCGATCGCGCTTTCCAGTCGCTGGATCGCCGAGCGCAGGGACAGGTAGACACCTTCCGGCAGGCCCGGTTCCGGCAGATGCGTCATGGCCCGCAGCAAACGCGCGCTGCGCTCTGCATTGGCGCGGTTCCACAGGATATCGCGGCGCATCTCGATCAAGGCATTGGCCATCGGGTCAAAGAACCGCTGCCCTGGCAGACGGTCCACATCATAGCGCACGGTCGCGATTTGACCCGCATCATCGGTCACGGTCAGGGTCAGCGTGATGGGAAGGTTGGCAAACGGATGCTCGCTCAGGTCTTCAAGGACCACTTCCGTGAACGCGTCCCGGTTGCCTCGGAACGGCATCGGCAGGTCAAGCACAACGGGTTCGCGCGGCTCCGGATCAAGGATCAGGCCAAAGCGACGATCAACAGCGTCGAGGTTCAGTCGGATCGTCGCGGTGCCCGACCGGACCCCGTAATCGTCGGTTGCGATAAAGCGGAATTCCATCGCACCGGGCGGCTCGCCTTCGACCTCGCCCTCAAGTGCCACGGTTGGCGGTTGATCGGGCCTGACCGAGACCATCCATTCACGCCCGCCGGGGCCATCGACGGCCAGGACACCGCCCTGTTCCATGACGACCGTCTGGGCGTAGGCGTCCGGATCGGCGGGGGGCATTGGCCCAATATCGGTGCGCAGGGTGATCTCGCCAGGCGCCCCGTAGGCGCGCAGAGTGATCTCCGACCCAAGCGGGGCCTCGAAACGCTCGGCGGTGATTTCGTTGAGGTAAAGCGACGGCAGGCCGGTATAAAGCGGCGGTTCAACCCAGCCTTCCCAACTCGGGCCGGAGGAGGCCGTGGCCGGGCCCGCCCCAAGCGGCACATCGCCCACCTCACCCACGCGGCTGAACGCGCCAAAGATAAGCGCCATCGCAAGGGCGGTCGCGCCGATGTAGCGCAAAGCGTAAGGATCGCGCGCTGAAAGGCGAAGATCGGGCTCGGGCGCGCGCGCCATCGCGGCGCGGTCTGCCATGCGCCGCACATGCGCGGCCCAGACCGAGCGGCTGGCCGGGTCGCTTCCGCCGACTGCAGGCGTATCCATCAGGCTTGTGATCGGACGGCCCGGCATGGTCCGGTCCAGACGCGCGATCGCCTCATCCCGCGACGGGTGCCGATAGAGCCGCATGCCACGGATCAAAAACCCAAAGACGATCAATGCGATGATACCCGCAGTGGGCCATAGCCATGTCGGCGGCAGCAGATTGCCAGCGCCAAACGCCGCAGCGGCCAGCGCCACGAACAAAAGCGTCCAGACGGGCCAGAATGCCCGCACCGCCCGTTCCGCGACCATACCCAGACGGGTCAGGCGCAGCGGCCAGATCAGGCGTTGAAAAGCGGAGGTCTTTGGGTCGCGCTTGGTCATGATCCCCTTCTCGGGCATGGCCCGACGGGCGTTACGCCCATGTGGGAATAGTATCGCGGTTTATCATGTCGTCAAACGATGGACGTGTCCGGATGACGGCGAATTGATCAGCGTTCACCAGGACCTCGGGGATCAGGGGGCGCGAGTTGTATTCACTGCTCATCACCGCGCCATAGGCCCCGGCCGAGCGGAACGCGATAAGATCCCCCTCGCGCGTTTGCGGAAGGCTGCGCTGTTTGGCGAAAGTGTCACCGGATTCGCAGACCGGGCCGACGATGTCATAA
>CAZPJO010000067.1:0-9946 GCA_964586895.1 uncultured Roseicyclus sp. | reverse complement strand
GTCCTCCGTCACCTTTGTGAGCCAGGCGGCGCAGGCGGCGGATATCGGCGTGCATCTGGGCCTCGCCAAGGACACGCTCGCCGTCGAGGGCATCCGCAACGTCCGCAAATCCGACATGATCCACAATTCCGCGACGCCCGAGGTCAGCGTCGATCCCGAAACCTACGAAGTGCGCGCAAATGGAGAGATACTGACATGCGAACCAGCACAAGAATTGCCAATGGCACAGCGCTACTTTTTGTACTGAGCGCGCTGCCTGCCCTGGCTTGTCCGACGGCGGCCGATCTGGATGGGGCGGGCATACGCTTTGCCAATCCGCAAGGTGAAACCGTGACGCATACGCGCCTCGACCCGATGCGCGTTCAAACGGATTGGAGCGCCGGAGACGCCTATGTCAGCCGCGCGATCCTGGTCCAGGGTGTGTTTGTGGAAACCTTGGTCGATCTGACCAACGGTGTCGTTGAGCCCGGCAGCCAAGGCATCTACGAGCGATCGGAGCGGCCCGAGGCGCTGCCGCTTCCGGTGCCGGGGCTGACGTGGACGGGACGGCAGGTCTATCGCGACCGTGACGGGCCGGTTGATGAAACGCTCGACATCACGGTGGGTGACGCGATCAAGGTGCGGTTTGGCGACTGCACCTATGATGCGTTGCCCGTCACGATGGCGTATCGGGGCCCCGATGGTGGATACAGCGAAAACGTGCAGTATTTCCCAAGCCTCGGCACCAGTCTTCTGGTCGGTGGGCGCGATCAGGTTGGGCCATATTCCTATGGCTACGCCAGCGTGTCGGTTGTTGGGGAATAAACACGCGATGCGCTGTTCCGGGCGCGGGTGAGAGGATGAAGCGATGGATATGAAATCAGGTGTCTTGCGGCGTGCGGGCGCGTGGGACGGCGCGGCAGCAGGCGATGTTCGGCTGGATTATGAGGGCCGGTTCCTGCGGCGCAGGCGGCTTGTGACGACGCACGGGGCGGGGCTTCTGGTCGATCTGCCGGAGACGATTTCGGTGGAGCATGGCGACGCGTTCGAGCTGGATGACGGGCGCTTGATCGCGGTCGTGGCAGCGCCCGAGCCGTTGTTGAAGATCACCGGCGATCTGGTGCGGTTGGCCTGGCATATCGGCAATCGCCACACGCCGTGTCAGGTGATGGGAGATCATCTGTTGATCCGCGATGATCATGTGCTCAAGGCGATGCTGGTGCAACTGGGGGCCGAGGTCGTGGCCATCGACGCGCCGTTCCGCCCCGAGGGCGGGGCCTATGGGCATGGCCGCACGATGGGGCACTCGCATGGGGGGCATTCGCATGGGCCGGAAGATCATCACGATCACCACCATGATCACGTTGATCATTCACATGTGAATAGCAACGGGCATGATCATGGGCATGCCCATTCAGATTTGAATAGTGCGCGCGCGACGCAGCAGGGCGATCACGGGTGAATACTGCAGACCTTCTGAAGCTGAGCCAATGGCTCTCGCCCGCGTTTCCGGTGTCGGGCTTTGCCTATTCGCATGGGCTTGAGGCGGAGATTTCGGCGGGGCGTGTCGCGGATGCGGCGGCGTTGGAGCGCTGGGTCGAGGGCGTGTTGCGCGCGGGCGCGGGGCGCAGCGATGCAATTGTGCTGGCCGCGGCAATGGAAGAGGACGCCGACCTTGAGGCATTGGGCGATCTGGCGCGCGCGCTGGCCGGGTCGGCCGAGCGCTGGGAAGAGACCCGCGACATGGGCCGCGCGCTGGCTTTGACGCTGGCCGCGATGGGGCGCGGCGTGGGCGAGGCGCGGGCTTATCCGGTGGTGTTCGGGGCTGCGGCGGGGCGTTTTGACGTGCCGGTGGAGGTGGTCCTTTCCCTGTATCTGCAGGCGTTTGCGGGCATGTTGGTGTCTGCGGCGGTGCGCTTTGTGCCGCTTGGGCAAAGCGACGGGCAAAGGGTACTCGCCTGGCTGCATCCGGTGATCGAAGAGGTGGCCGGCGACGCCGCGCGGGCGGGTCTTGATGGGATCGGGCAGGCGGCGTTTGGCGCGGATTTGGCCGCGATGGAGCATGAGGGGCAAGAGGTGCGGATATTTCGGACCTGAGTGGCGCGAGGGTGTTGGGGGCCAGCCCCCAAGCCGCGACCCCGTGGGGGCGAGCCCCCAAGCCGCGATCCCATTTGGGGGCCAGCCCCCAAACCCCCGAGGTTTTTCCGGCAAGATGAAAGGGGCGCGATTTGAGGCCGATGGATATGTGGGCGCGTGGGCGCGGTGGCGTTTGGACGCGTGGGCAAACGGGCGGGCAGATGAAAGGGCGAGAAGACGCATGAGCAGGCATATGGAGGGATCATGGGATCGGTAAACGGGCCTTTGCGGGTTGGAATCGGCGGGCCGGTGGGTGCGGGCAAAACGACGTTGACGGCGGGCTTGGCGCGGGCAATGGCGCAGCGCTATTCCGTGGCGGTGATCACCAACGACATCTACACGGCGGAGGATGCGGACTTCCTGTTGCGCGCGCAGGTGTTACCCGCCGACCGGATCAAGGGCGTGGAGACGGGGGGCTGCCCGCATACGGCGATCCGCGAGGATGCGTCGATCAACCTGGCGGCGGTGGCGGAGTTTCGCGACCGTTTGCCGGATCTGGATGTGATCTTCATCGAAAGCGGGGGGGATAACCTGGCCGCGACGTTCAGCCCGGAATTGGCCGATTTGACGCTTTACGTGATCGACACGGCCGCGGGCCAAGATATCCCCCGCAAAACGGGGCCGGGGGTGACGCGGTCCGATTTCCTGATCGTGAACAAGGTCGATCTGGCGCCCCATGTGGGGGTCGATGTGGATTTGCTGGAGGCCGACACCAGGGCCGCGCGCGGGGCACGGCCCTATGTGCTGGCCAGTTTGCGCGAGGGGCGCGGGGTGGATGCGGTTGTGGCGTTTATCGAGGCAAACGGCGGGCTTTAACCGGCGCGCCCATTGAGCCGGGCGCGGTAGGCGGGATCGGAGCGCAGCGCGGCGCGCAAGGCCGCGCGGGTTGTCGCGGGGGTCAGCCGGTCGCGCATCATATGCTGCGTCAGCGGCACGATCGTTCCGGTGCGGCCGAGCGCGCGGTCAAGTGCGGCACCGGCCATCGGGAAGCCTATGCGCGTGGTGCGTGCGCCGTTGAACAGGGCCGCTTGCGCCGCATCCGCGCGGTTGCGGGGATCGAACAGAATGGTGGTGCTGGCGGCTTTGCCAAGGGCGTTCGCGCCGATCGGTGGCGGCATGTCGGGGTTGCGGAGACGGTCGGCGCGAAAGCGTGTCTCGAACGGGGCGTGGGCCGCGCTGATGGCGGCGGCGGGGCGTGCCAGAAGCACCTGAGCGCCGGGCATGTAGGCGGCGGCGCGGGCGGCGGCGTGGCCGCAATCGGGCCCGGCGGCAATCACGAGGATCTTGCGGAAGCTGGCGAAAAAGCCGTCGCCGGCAAGGCCACTGAGCAGGGCGTCGACCTCGACGCTGCGGAACCAGGTTCGGCCCACGGACATCAGTGACAGGTAGGACACGTCATGGGCGGGCACGGCGGCGAAGCCCAGTGGCAGGCCCTCGGCCCCGTTCGACCACAGGCGGTCGGCGCGGTCGAAACTGACCAGAAGCGTATCGGCGTCTTCTTCCACCATGAGGGCGAGGTGGCGCGGATCGAGCCGGGCGAACATCCCGTGATCGGAGCCGATGCGCGTGAGGCGTTGCACCCAGGCGCGGCGGGTATCGATTGGTGCGGTTGTATCAGGCATATTATGGGGTACTCGGATAAACACAGATAAGCAGACGCGTGGCCAACAATGCCACGGGTCGTGGTGTCGGGGAAGAGTGTGGCGGCTTTGCGATGGGGGGCGGGCAATTCGGTGAGTTTTGGTAAGCAAATCGTTAACAATCCAAGTGCTTTAGGGGGATTATGCGTTGGGGCGGCGGGGTAATCTGCGCGTTCCTTGAGGGGCAATGACTTGACCCCGGGCGGGCAAGCGGCCTTGATGGGGCGGTTGTCAGGCGGAGGGCCCATGGACGCATATCAGAGCATCGACGCCGTGCAGGAGCGCCTGGCGCAGGAGGGCTATGTCTGTGGCCGGGCGTTGGCCACGATCGTGTTCCTGTCGCTCAAGCTGGGGCGGCCATTGTTCCTTGAGGGCGAGGCCGGGACCGGCAAGACCGAAATAGCGAAGGCCATCGCGGCCAGTCTGGGCCGGCGGTTGATCCGGTTGCAATGCTACGAGGGGCTGGATGCCGCGAGCGCGGTCTACGAGTGGAATTTCGCGTCGCAGATGGTGGCGATCCGCACGGCGGAGGCCGAGGGCGGCGCGGACAGGGGCGCGTTGAAGGGCGAGCTGTTCAGCGAGGAATACCTGATCGAGCGCCCGCTACTGGAGGCGATGCGGCCCGATCCATCCGGTGCGCCGGTTCTTCTTATAGATGAAATCGACCGCACGGATGAGCCGTTCGAGGCGTTTCTGTTGGAGGCGTTGTCGGATTTTCAGGTGACGATCCCGGAGCTTGGCACGATTGCAGCACCCGAGCCGCCGATCGTGATCCTGACCTCGAACCGCACGCGCGAGGTGCATGACGCGTTGAAACGGCGGTGTCTGTATCATTGGGTGGATTACCCCGATCTTGAGCGCGAGTTGGCGATTTTGAGTGCGCGCGTGCCGGAGGCGGCGGAGGCGTTGAGCCGCGAGGTGGTGGCGTTTGTGCAGCGGCTCAGGACCGAGGATCTGTTCAAGCGGCCCGGCGTTGCGGAGACGCTGGATTGGGCCAAGTGCCTGTTGGCGCTGGATGTGATCGAGTTGAGCCCGGATGTGATTGCCGACACGTTGGGGGCGATCCTGAAGTATCAGGACGACATCCAGAAATTGCAGGGCTCGGAGGCGAAGCGGATCCTTGATGATCTGCGGGCAGATGCGTTGTCGTAAGGTGACATGTGGGCGCGCGGGCGGGCCTTAGGTTTTGACACGATGCTGCAACTCGGGGTTTAGTTTGCCTGGACAACACCCAGGGGACATTTATCATGGCATTCATCTCAACCCGTGCAGTTTCGTTGGCGGTTGGCCTGGCGCTGGCCGGTCTTGCGGCCGGGCCGGGGCAGGCGCAGCTTTACAATCCTTGCCCCTACAACAACGACGGCGATTGCGATGAGCCCAATGGGCTGAACCTGTGTGAATGGGGCACCGATCCGGTCGATTGTTCGAACCCGAACGCGAACTATGCCGACGGGGCGGGGTTCTTGTCGGGGATCTATACCCAGACGCCGACACCCACGCCCACACCGGTGCAGACACCCAGGCCGACGCCGACGCCAACACCGGCGGCGTGTCCGTTTACCAATGATGGCGATTGTGACGAGCCCAATGGGTTGAACCTGTGCGAATGGGGCACCGATGCGGTGGATTGCGCGAACCCGGCCTCCAACCATGGGTCGGGTCCGGGATATCTTGCCGGGATCTACGCAGGCCAGGTGCAGCCGCAGGGCAGCGGCAGCATGACAGCGGTCAGCGCCGGGGCCTTTGTGCATGGCGGCGGCGGTGGCACGTCGGGTTGCCCGAATTACGCCATCGCCAATACCGCCTTCGGGCAGCACAGGATGATCGCGGGCCAAGGCAGCTACCGCGTGCCGCGGATCACGGCGGGCGGGCGGTTTCCGTTGACCAATTGCTTCCCCGGCACCGGCTGGCGCGGGTTCACCATCACGCGGCCCGATTTCCGGTTCTTCTATCAGGGCGTGTCGCAGAGTGGGCGGATCACCTTCCAGCTGACCTCGGCGGAGGTCGATACCGTCCTTTTGATCAACACGCCCGACGGGCAATGGTTCTTCAACGATGACAGCAACGGGACGTTCAATTCGACCCTGACCTTTGCGCCGGTGTTGGAGGGGCAATACGACATCTGGACCGGGGCCTATAACAATTCGTCCAACAACCCTGCGGAGCTTTGGGTTTACGAATAATCCGGTCGGCATTTGTCGCGAAGACATCGACACATCGACGCCCCCGGCCTTGACGCGAGGCCGGGGGCGTTCTCTGTTCACCTTCATGGAACACGTGCCGCTTGAGTTGCCGGATGATCCGCAACTGACGACCAATATTACCCATTTCGCGCGTGCGTTGCGCATCGCGGGCCTGCCGGCGGGGCCGGGGCGGGTGGCCGATGCGATCCGGGCGGTGGCGGCGGTGGGCTTTGGCGAGCGGGCGGAATTCTATTACACGCTGCGCGCCTGTTTCACCGCGCGCCCCGAGCACCGGGTGGTGTTTGATCAGGTGTTTCGCCTGTATTGGCGCGACCCGCGATATCTTGAGCACATGATGTCGATGCTGACCCCTGCGGTGCGCGGTGTGGCCGAGGAGCGGCAGACGAAATCGGCCGAGAAGCGCGCGGCCGAAGCCTTGTTGCACGGGGTCGAGCGCGACATGCCCGAGATCGGCGACGGCGAGGCGGGCGGCACCGAGATCGAGGTCGATGCGACCCTGACCATGAGCCGGGAAGAGCGGCTCAAGACGCTGGATTTCGAGCAGATGTCGGTGGCCGAGATGGCCGAGGCCAAGCGCCTGATTGCGCGGATGACATTGTCGGTGCCGCCGCTTGTGTCACGCCGCACGCAGGCCGCCGCCCATGGCGCGCGCCCCGATTGGCGGCGCACGATGCGCGCGGCCATGGCACGCGGCGGCGATGTGGTGCAGTTCGCCCGAAAAGACCGCCGGGAGCGGTGGCCGTCACTGGTGGCGCTGTGCGATATTTCGGGGTCGATGAGTTCGTATTCGCGCGCGGTGCTGCATTTTCTGCATGCGGTGTCGAATGCCAAGGGCGCGGGATGGGCGGAGGTGCATGCGTTCACCTTTGGCACGCGGCTGACCAATATCACCCGGCACATGGGCGCACGTGATGTGGATGCGGCGCTTTCGGCGGCGGGGGCGGAGGCGCAGGATTGGGAAGGCGGCACGCGGATCGGGGCGTGTCTTGAGGCGTTCAACCGCGACTGGTCGCGCCGTGTGTTGGGCCGGGGCGCGGTGGTTTTGGTGATCACCGATGGGCTGGACCGGGACGAGCCAGAGCGTCTGGAGGCCGCGATGGAGCGGCTTGCGCTGTCGTCGCGGCGGGTCATCTGGGTCAATCCGTTGCTGCGCTGGGACGGGTTTGCGCCCAAGGCCGCGGGCATTCGCGCGATGTTGCCGCATGTGTCGAGCTTTCGTGCGGGCCATAATATCGCGGCGCTGGCGGGGTTGGCCGAGGCGGTGGCGCGCGCGGAGGATCCCGGCGAGAAGGCGCGGTTGATGGCGGCGTTGCGCGAGGGGTGAGGGGCGGGGGACTCGGTTGGTGTTGCGGCGGGCTTTGGAGGTCGCGCCTTGCGGCGGGCTTTGGGGGGTCGCGCCTTGCTGCGCGAATGGAGGCGCTGCCTCCAAACCTCCGAGGTTTTCGGGCAAGATGAAGGGGTGGTTGCGCGTGCGGGGGCGGGCGCTAGGCTGTCTCGCAGGGAGGGACGTGTGATGGATGATCTGGAGCGGATGCCGGAGGGTGCGCTGGCGTGGCACAGGGCCGGGCGGGGCGCGGTTTTGGCGACGGTGGTGGAAACCTGGGGGTCGGCGCTCGGTCTCGGGCGGGTGCGTCGAGGGCGCGGTCGTGGTCGAGGCGATGGAGATGGTCGGCGGGACGCAAGGCCGGATGTTGGAGTTTGGCGTGTCCGATGACGAGGCCTTTGCCGTCGGGCTGGCCTGCGGCGGGCGGATCCGGGTCTGGGTCGAGCCGGTGGACGCGATGGGCGAGGCCGTGTTGGCGGAGTTGGTGGACGCGCGCGCGGCGCGGCGTGCGGTGGCCTATGAGGTGGATGTTGCGAGCGGCACGCGGCGGTTGGTTGAGGCGGAGCGGTGGCCCGAACGGTTTCGGGCGGACAGGTCCGGGATGGAGGGCGAGGTGTTCGTGCATGTGCATAACCCGCCCCTGAGGATGATCGTGGTGGGCGCGGTGCATATCGCGCAGGCGCTTTTGCCGATGGCGCGGATGGCGGGGTATGATCCGGTGTTGGTCGATCCGCGCCCGGCCTTCGGGGCGGAGGCGCGGTTTCCGGGCGAGCGGATCGTGGAGGATTGGCCGGACGAGGCGTTGGACGCCATCGGGCTTGATGCGCGCACGGCGGTGGTGACCTTGACCCATGATCCGAAGCTGGATGATCCGGCGATTGCGCGGGCGTTGCGTTCGGAGGTGTTTTATCTGGGGTGTCTGGGGTCGAAGCGGACCCATGCCAAGCGGGTGGCGCGGTTGGATGAGGCGGGGTTTTCGCAGGCCGAGATCGCGAAGATCCATGCGCCGGTGGGGTTGGATATCGGGGCGCAGGGGCCGGGCGAGATTGCCCTGTCGGTCATGGCCGAGATCACCCAGAGGCTGCGGCAGGTATGAAATTCGGGCCGGTGCCGTTGGCGGAGGCGGAAGGGGCGATCCTGGCCCATGGGACGGGGACGGGTGCGCAGCGGATCGGCAAAGGCACCGTGTTGACGGCGGCGCATGTGGGCGCGTTGCGCGCGGCGGGGCTTGCCGAGGTGATCGTGGCGCGGCTTGGGCCGGGGGATCTGCATGAGGATGAGGCGGCGACGCGGATTGCGCAGGCGTTGGCCGGGCCGGGGTTGATCGTGGATCGGGCCACGACGGGGCGGGTGAACCTGCGGGCGGAGGCGGCCGGGATCGTGCAGATCGATGCGGCGGCGATTGCGGCGGTGAACCGGATCAATCCGTCGATCACGGTGGCGACGGTGCCGGAATGGGGGCGATTGGCGGCGCGGGGGCTTGCCGTGACGGTGAAGATCATCCCGTTTGCCGCGGCGCGGGCCGATGTGGAGCGGGCCTGCGCGGTGGCGGCGGGGGCGCAGGGCGCGGGCGCGGTGCAGATGCGCGGGCCGGTGATCAGGTCGGCCAGCCTGATCGAGACGCGGGTGTCGGATGCGGTGCCGTCCGAGAAGGGCCGCCGCGCGGTGGCCGAGCGGTTGGAGCGTTTATCGGTCAGCCTGGGGCCACGGGTGGTCGTGGATCACGAGGTGGGCGCGATTGCGGGCGCGTTGGCGGCGGCGGAGGGGGATTTGATCCTGATCCTGACCGGGTCGGCGACGTCGGATGTCGAGGATGTGGCGCCAGCGGCGGTGCGCGCGTCGGGCGGCGCGGTGGTGCATTACGGGATGCCGGTGGATCCGGGCAACCTTCTGTTTGTGGGGCGGGTCGGGGCGCGTGCGGTGATCGGCTTGCCGGGATGTGCGCGCTCGCCCGCGCTGAACGGGGCGGATTGGGTGATGGAGCGGGTGATCTGCGGCGTGGCTTTGGAGGCCTTGGACATTCCGGGCATGGGGGTCGGCGGATTGCTGAAGGAAATCCCGTCGCGGCCGAGGCCAAGGGAAGGCTAGGCGGCCCGTGGCAAGCGGGCCTTTGGCCGGGCCTGTGCCGGGCCGGGCGCAGGCTGGTGTGCCTTATTGTGCATCTTATGCTGCAAGCGCGAAACATGCTGCGCGCGCAGCATGGTCAAATTCGCGTCAATTGCCTGAATTCAGGCCGAAATTACCTGTTTGTGAATCCCGGTTTCCGTGCTTGGATAGCGCCAACAACCAAGGGAGGACTGAATGACCCAGGTGTCGATGACTGTGAACGGCAAGGCCGTTTCCGGGGATGTGGAAGGGCGCACGCTTCTGAGCGATTTTTTGCGCGATGGGCAGCGGCTTACGGGCACGCATGTGGGCTGTGACACCAGCCAATGCGGGGCCTGTGTGGTGCATGTGAACGGCGAGGCGGTCAAAAGCTGTACCGCGTTGGCGATGGACCTTGAAGGTGCCGAGGTGACGACGATCGAGGGGATGGCCAATGCGGACGGCTCGCTTGGCGTGATCCAGCAGGCGTTTCAGGATCATCACGGGCTTCAGTGCGGGTTCTGTACGCCGGGCATGGTGATGTCGGCGGCGGCGCTCTTGAAGGACAACCCCAAGCC